>JAGWZR010000386.1 GCA_018968795.1 Planctomycetota bacterium
AGACCTTCTATGGAGGCATGCGGTATCGATGTCTATCAAACGGCAAGAAATCATAACTTAAAAATAGAAACGCTTAAAAACAAAAACGACGAGGTTAATATCTATGGACTTGTCCTTTTAGAGTAACTTTATTTGGGAGGGAAAATATGGTTTCGGATATTATTAAAAAGGCAATCAATCTTGGTTATGGGGCATTGATTATGACGAAAGAGAATGTTGAGGAACTCATGGATGAAATGGTAAAAAAAGGGGAAATCAAGAAAGATGAAGCAAAGGCACAGGTAAAGGAGGTTTTTAACAAAATTTTATCAAGCAAAAAAGAAATTGAATCAAAGATCGAAGAGATCGTGGAAAAGGCGCTCCACAAATTGGATATTCCAACACGAAACGAACTCCAGCAAATGCAGAAAAAGCTTGAGGAGATTGTAAAGAAACTGGAATCCAGAGAAGAGTAAGAAAAGAGTTTACCACGGAAAGACACGGAATATTACTGAAAATGATATACAAGTTGAGTAGCCGCAGGCTTGAGCCTGCGTAACCAAGCGCAACCCGAGGTTGTGACTACCCGTGTAGTTCCGTGAAAATCCGTGGTGAATTATTACAGGGTGATCCATGCAATTCAGAAAAATAGGTCAAAAAATTCGGGACATACGTCGCCTCAACCAAATCTTAAGGATATTAACCAAGCACGGGTTTGGTTTTGTCATCCAACAACTTCACTTGAAAGAGCATATCATTGGAAGGGGCATTATCAAAACTCGGGTATTAGGACGCCTTACGGAACCCGCAGAATCTCGGGCCGTCCGCCTCAGAAAGGTATTGGAAGAACTCGGCCCCACCTTTATAAAACTTGGGCAAATCCTGAGCGTCCGACCAGATTTAGTGCCTTTAGACCTTTGCTACGAACTCAGCAAGCTTCAGGATCGTGTTCCTCCTTTTGATTATGAGGACGTCAGGAAGCAAATAAATGAATCCTTTGGAAGTTATCCTGACGAATTATTCTCTACATTTGATCCAATTCCCGTTGCCGCCGCCTCTTTGGGACAGGTGCATCGGGCGCAACTCAAGACTGGTGAAAATGTGGTTGTAAAGGTGCAGCGACCCGATATACGCAAAATGATCGAAACGGATATAGATATTCTTTACACCTTAGCCCACCTGGCTAATCGATATATGCATGATATCAAGATTTTCGACCCTGTTAGCATTGTCGATGAATTTTCCAAGGTCATTACAAAGGAAATAGATTTTACGCACGAAGCGCACAATATCAATAAATTTCGCAAAAATTTTAAAGATAGCACAACCGTTCATATTCCAGAGGTCTTTTGGGATTACACCAAATCCAAAGTCATTACCACAGAGGAAATCAAAGGCATTCGGCTGAACGATTACTTAAGCCAACCCCATTCAGACGAGGAAAAGAAAGCCGTTGCTGCAAATGGCGCCAATGCCATCCTTCAGCAAATATTTGTTGACGGATTCTTTCATGCAGACCCTCATCCGGGAAATATCTTCATCCTGCCTAACAATACTGCTGCCTTTGTGGATTTTGGGATTGTAGGCAGGCTTGATGAAGACACACGGGATGCCATTGTAAACCTCTTGATTGCCGTGTCCATGAAAAATATAAATAGTATTCTGAA
>JAGWZR010000387.1 GCA_018968795.1 Planctomycetota bacterium
TATAGTCAAAAAAATCTATTTTTCGAAAAGTATTTATAGAATCCCTTGATTTTAAGCCCTATTCGAGTGCTTAAATTTCTAAAATCAGATTTATTTGACTATATTCCCCTTTGGAGGAAAGCTCGATAAGGAGAACCGGTGGTTAAAGGTAGCAGAGGTAATACCGTGGAAGAAACTCGAGGGGGTGTATGCGGCACGTCATGCGAAGAGAGGCAGACCATGTAAGGACAGTCGTCTCATAGTGGGGTTAGTGGTAATAAAGCACATGACGGAATTAAGTAATGAAGAAGTGTTGGAGTCAGTCAGAGAGAATCCCTACCAGCAGGCATTTTGTGGGTTTGATCAATTGGTAACGGACAAGATACTTGAACCAAGTACCTTAACGAAACAGAGGAAGCGGTTAGGGAAGGAGTTTTTCGAGGAATAAGAGAAAAAGGTGTATGAGGTATTAGTCGAGAAGAAACTACTCAAGGCTAAAGGGATGTATGTGGATGCGACGGTATTTTCCGAATCAATCAAGTATCCCAATGATGTGAGGGGATGGCTGGTAAAGCGGATAAAAGAGTACGGGGAGAAGGCGGGAGAGAAGATAAGGACATATTGTCGGAGAGCAAAGCAAGAGTTTCTGAACTTTGCCAGGAAGAAGGAAAAGCAGAAGAAGACAATAAGGAAGGCGCAGAAGCAGATGATCCAGTATGTCAGAAGGAATCTGGAACAGGTAAGAGGGTTAGTGGGGAAATTGGAGAAGAGAGGCGAAGTGATAGGGGAGAAAGTGCGGCAGAGGCTTGAGGTAGCCGGAGAGATTTATGAGCAACAGAAGAGCATGTATAAGGAGAAGGTAAACCGGATAAAGGATCGGATAGTAAGTTTTGCCAGGCCGTACGTAAGGCCAATAGTGAGGGGGAAGAATGGGAAGGAAGTGGAGTTTGGGAGTAAAGCGGGATGTGTCCATGTGGATGGGTTTGTATTTTTAGACCATGTTGAGCACAGGGCATTTGCGGAAGAAGAGTTCGTACAGAAGCATGTAGAGACATACAAGGAGCGATTTGGGAAAGCCCCTTCATCATTCACAGCAGATAAGAAATATGGGACAAAAGATAATAGAGAATATTTGGAGAAAGAAGGAATTCGAGTGGGATTTAAGGCGCTTGGACGGAAGCGAAAGAACGATGAGGGAAGCAGTCGATGGCTGAAGAAGAAACAGCGGGAGCGGAACAGAATAGAAGGGGATTTTGGGAATGGGAAAGAACATTACGGGCTGGACAGGGTGCTCTATAGCATAGAGAATGGATCGGAGATATGGGTAAGACTAGGACTCTTAGGGATGAACCTGAAAACAGCGCTCAGAAAGATACAACTCAAGCCATCAGTATGCTAATTTGCACAACAAATATGATGTGATGTAAGATACTCAATGTTAAAAAGAATGTCTTCTATAGTATTTTTGAATAAAATGAATTTTTCAGTGAACCCTAAATATATGCTCAGGTTTTAGCCTGGAGATTCTGCCGTTGTATCATTCCTTCAGAAGGTATAGGGATTTCAAAGTTTTTGGTAGGGGGTAGAGACGTCCCGGCGGGATGTCTCTCCTGTTGACGACCGGACATGCGCACACTGGTGTGAATTACCGGTCGCCATCGG
>JAGWZR010000388.1 GCA_018968795.1 Planctomycetota bacterium
TGGCCAAATTATATTTCCATATTTTTTATTATCGCATCGGCAAATTCGGAACATTTGACCAACTTGGCGCCCTTCATTTGGCGTTCGAGATCATAGGTCACAGTCTTTTGCCGAATGGTTTTTTCTAGCGCCTTCACAATCATGTTTGCTGTCTCATCCCAGCCCAGATGCTCAAACATCATAACCCCTGATAAAATGACAGACCCAGGGTTGACCTTATCCTGTCCCGCATATTTGGGGGCAGTGCCATGAGTAGCTTCAAAGATAGCGGCCTTATCCCCAATATTGGCGCCAGGGGCCATACCCAAACCGCCTACCTGGGCGGCGCAGGCATCGGAAATATAATCACCGTTGAGATTTGGCGTAGCAATCACGTCATATTCTTCCGGTCTCAGCAGCACCTGCTGGAACATGGCATCGGCAATACGGTCTTTTATGATAACCTTTCCTTCCGGAACAACGCCGTTATACTTCTTCTGAACATCCTCTTCCGTCATGATGAATTTTGGAAATTCCTCACTGGCAACTTCATAACCCCACTCACGGAAGGCGCCCTCGGTAAACTTCATAATATTACCTTTATGCATGAGGGTCACACTCTTTCTTCCCTTATCAATTGCATATTGTATGGCGCGTCTGATCAGCCTTTTCGAGCCTGTTGCGCTCATGGGTTTGATACCGATGCCTGAATCCTTTCTGACCTTTTTCCCGAATTCCTTTTCGAGAAATGCGATGAGTTTCTTTGCTTCGGAAGACCCTTTTTTGTATTCAATCCCCGCATACACATCCTCCGTATTTTCTCGGAAGATAACAACGTTCAGCTTTTCAGGCGATTTTACTGGACTGGGTACACCGTCAAAATAGCGCACGGGACGAACACAGGCATACAGATCAAGCTCTTGTCTAAGCGTTACATTAAGACTTCTGATACCGCCACCAACAGGTGTTGTAAGTGGCCCCTTGATAGCCACTCTATATTTCTTAATGGCATTGAGAGTATCCGTGGGAAGCCATTCGCCATGCTCCTTAAAGGCACGTTCACCCGCAAGGATTTCTATCCAATGGATACGCCTTTTGTTCTTATATACCTTATTTACAGCGGCATCAAAAACACGAACAGATGCATTCCAGATATCCGGACCAGTGCCGTCACCCTTGATAAATGGGATAATCGGGTCATTGGGAACCACCAGACGATTCTTTTCAATTTTGATTGCTGTGCCACTATATTCAATCTTCTTCTTTCCAGACAACGACAAGACCTCCTAATTCTTTATGGGTATTTACCGATTTTCTTGCCAGCCTGTCTTATATGTTCAGCTCTTTTTTTATGTTGAGTGGTGTTTGAGAATGAACATTAACCAAGTACGATTTCAAGCTTTCCCATGCTGATTTATACTCAGGATGTTCTTTCTTCCATTGCTCTGTAGCTGCCGCTTGATTTACCAATAAATCACTTCTTTTGTCCGCAGTGTCTTGAGCCGATGCCGCAACAGATTGAGCAACCTTGGCTGCCCTTGCAGCAACGCCGCCGCCAGTCAACAAAGTCACCAACCCTATAATGCCGCCAATGTTGGTCTTTGTCCATTGCCAGCCTGTTTTAATGCCCTCATATACCACCTCTTGATTGT
>JAGWZR010000083.1 GCA_018968795.1 Planctomycetota bacterium
ACCGTATGCACACAAGCACAACCTGCAAAGTCTTTTACTCCCGTACCAAATGGAAGCGTACTCAACCAGCCGCCGCCCCACACCCAATGTCCGTATATCGGATAAATCAAACCGCACATAAGACAACTATATATGATATACGGCACAAATTTCATTCTTTCCGCAACAGCGCCTGCAATAATCGAAACAGTCTTTGTTGCAAATACCATCTGGAAAAGCCAGAACATAATCGTCTGAACATCATACGATCTGCCACAAAGGAAAAATCCATCCCATCCTATAAAAGAATTACCGAAGTCAAGTCCTGGTGTCAGCTTTGAACCACCAAACATTAAGGCAAAGCCGAAAAGGTAGAAAACTATTGCCCCAAGCGTAGAATCAATGAAACAATGCGCCATGTAACCAAGCATGTTCTTTTGTCGTAAAAATCCACCCAAAAAGGCAAACCCAGCCTGCATGATAAATACTAAAAAAGCACCGAGTAAAGTCCAAATAAAATTAACGGAATATTTCAACCCACCAATACTATCCGTATACGTTTGTGTACCATTTGGATCACCTGCTTCGACAATTCCCAAATTCGACGTAAGTATTATTGCGGTTGCTATCAATAATAACCACATACTAACCATCACTTTACTTGAAACGCTTTTCATAAATCTAATCCTCTCCTGCAAAATACTACCTTTTATGCAAATTAATTACAATACAAAAGATGCTAATTGAATTTTTTATTTCCTTGCACCCCCTTTTATAAAATTTATTTATTAAGTCCATTAAATATTTTAGCTAAATCAATCAAAAGTTAGCTATTTTTATTCCAATATTAACTCGTAAAAGTTTCTGAAAACATTTTTTATATAGCTTAAAATTTATAATTATTTGCTAAATATAGATATACAACTTATTTTTATCATGAATAATATCGTAATATAATCTGAAAATTGGTATTGTTTAGTAATTTTACACTTCTCCACTCTATTTACTTTATACAATACCTTGATAAAACTAGAGTTACAGAACGTTTCAAATTTAAATCTAGGGTATTACTCTGGTTTATTTCCGCCAACTGTAAAATTTACTGCTGTTACCTCCGTTCTCTGCCTAAATTGCTAAATTTCTTGTTTTATCTACGTATTGCGTTATAATTTCAAAAATTTCTAACCGTTGATTATGATGTTATGTATAGAATTAATAAATATCAGTTTGATGATTTTAAGTGCCAGGCAAGTTTACACAAATCCAACTATGCCGTTTTAACTAACGACACAGAAAAGGGGATTAAATACTCACCCGACTTTGAATTTTCAGAAGAATATTATATATTAAAGGAACTCAACCACACTCAAATACCCGCTGCCTACGATTTTGGGCAAGGTGAGTTATTCAGGGATGGAAAATTTCTCATCAAACAAAATTTTATCGTACTACAGCATGTAAATGGATGCGACCTCGTAGATTATTTCAAAGAAAAGGACGTTGAAAATATTGAAACTATTGAGGAAATCATTAGGTTATTTATTACAATTTGTGATCCCTTGCAGTATCTCCACAGTAAAAACTTTATTCATTGTGATTTAAAACCCGGGCATTTAATTTTAAATCAAAAAACAGGGCTGGTTCACCTTATCGACTATGAATTAGCTATTAAGCGCGGTGGAATTATTAAGGGCATTAGTAAAGAATATGCGTCGCCGGAACAATTTCAGATGCTTACTTATTTAAAAGACCGCCCCAGAAAATTTCACTACGAAGCTATCTCCTCCTCAATTCGACTGGATGGAAGTACAGACCTTTATTCTGTAGGGCTCATATTATATCAAGTATTAACAAAAAAATTATGGCAGGCAGAAAAGATTTTACCCCGCCAAATAAATAGTCATGTACCTCCAAAATTAGAAGAAATTATAAAAGAACTGCTGGAGGTAAACGTCTCTAACAGAATTCAATCGGCAGAAGAATTAAGGAAGGCATTAAGCAGCATTTAAAACATACGCATTTTTGTGTGTTTACAATGAAATGAAAAACGTTATTTTATCAGATATCCACGGCAATGTGGACGCTCTATTGGCAGTAATTAGAGAAATCGGTGAAAAAGAAAACCACATCGATAGTCTCTTAATCGTTGGCGATATTGTAGGCTACGGCGCATCACCCAACGAATGCTGTGATATCGTACGTTATTTAACTTATGGTCGAAAAAAAGTAAGTTTGGAAAAAATCAATAAAATATTAAGTCAATCATGCTTTGATTCCTTACCAAGAGATAATTTACTGAATGCTCTTGTATTGTTAGAAAGGAAAGGTATCGCCATTGGAGGAAACCATGACAGAGAAGCATCCGGCGAGGCATCCCTTACTACTGAAATGAATCCAGTGGCAATGGCTGCTATAGACTGGACCAAGGGAATATTAACGAATGAGAACCTCAAATTCTTGAGACGTCTTCCCCTGAGGATAACGTTTCGTAAAGAAAAATTTGAAATCGTACACAGCACACCCTCTTACCCGCAAGGATATGAATACGCCAGGAATGCGAGCGTGCTAAAATATACAACCCTTTGGTCGCGAGTAACCTTTGGAGGACATACGCACCGTCCCGCAGCTTACATTTATAAGAAGGAACTCAGTAATGTAAATGCTTCTGTTCTAATTCCGGCAGATAACTATGACATGAGACTTATGCTTATCGAAAGACAATCAACAAATAAAATAGAAACCTTCAATATTGATGCAACAAAGGAATGGAAATATTATGTCAATGTTGGCTCGGTGGGGCAACCGAGGGATGGAAATCCTCAGGCATGTTATGTAGTATTCGATTCTACTTCAAAACACCTTTATTTCAGACGTGTACCATATAATACGGAAGCAGCATCGAAAAAAATTACGGAAGCAAAACTATCGAGTGAATTAGCAGAGCGAATATTAAAAGGTGTCTAGGCGTGGTTTTTACCAAAGGCAAATGTTCCGCTCTTCCCCCCTGATTTTCTTACGAGATGCATGTCGCTAATAATCATCTCTTTATCCAGGGACTTGCACATATCATATATTGTAATTGCACAAATTGCAGCCGCAGTGATTGCTTCCATTTCTACTCCTGTTTTTCCACTTACCCTTACCTCAGAAAATACATCGATCGTATCTACAGAATTATTTGTATAATCAATTTTTACGCTTGCCAAGTTGAGCGGATGGCACATAGGAATCAAGGAAAACGTTTGCTTTGCCGCCATAATACCAGCCACCCTGGCCACCTCCAATACATCTCCCTTCTGTATTTTTTTATCCATAATAAGACGGAAGGTCTCTGGTTTCATAATAACCTTTGCTTGTGCAACGGCAATTCTATCAGTTATTTCTTTATTGCTAATGTCTACCATCCGAGATGCACCCTGTTCGTCAAAATGAGTTAAGGTTGCCATTTGTTTCACCACTCGCTCCTTTCAATTTATCATCCTCCCACCTGGTGCATTACTACATGCCCCTTACCAGAGTGCACAGGCGGTTTCAAATTCACAGCACAGATAAATGCGTTGGTAAGCGTCTCTTCAGTGGGATTATTTCTAAGAATGGACTTCAAATCCACCTCTCCTCCAGATAATAAACAAGAGCGGAGCTTACCATCGGAAGTCAAACGGAGACGATTGCATGAATTGCAAAATGGCTGGCTTACCGCTGATACAAATCCCAATATTCCCCGAGCACCCTTAATCTTATAGATTTTTGCAGCGCCGCTACCGAGCGTTGGAGGAGGAAGCGCAATGATTTCATTGTTTCTCTCAACAATGTCAATGATATCGGCCATAGGAACAAACTTATCCTCAGAAACCAAACTTTCTTTGTTCATCGCCATATATTCAATAAAACGCACTTCGAGGTCTCGTTCCAAGGTAAGTTTCGCAAACTCCCCAAATTCGTCATCGTTAATTCCCTTCATTGCAACCACATTAATCTTCGTGTTTTTAAATCTCAAATTAACAACTTCATCAATCCCATCCAAAACATCTTTTAATTTACCTCCTCTCGTAATCCTTTCGAACTTTGAATCGTCCAAACTATCGAGGCTGATGTTTAATCTGAACAATCCAATCTCCTTTAGCGCCTTCGCATAGTTCTTCAGATAAATGCCATTAGTCGTCATAGCTAAATCTTCGACACCCTGTATCTTTCCTAACATGCGCAATAAACATTCGATATCTCTTCGAACAAGAGGCTCCCCTCCTGTCAGACGAAAGCTTTTAATTCCCATCTTGACAGCATGTCGTACAACAGTTACGATCTCCTCGTAGGACAGAATATCATTATGCCTTGTGAGTTCTAACCCACCCTCCGGCCTACAATAAATGCACCGAAGATTGCAGAGTTCCGTTACTGATATTCTTAATCGATTTATTCTTCTAAAATACTTATCAACAATACTCATACTATGAAATCTCACTTATTTTCCGTATTGTAACTTGTTTTTGGCACGATTTGATACTCTTTCATCTTTCTCCATAAGGTTGTCGTAGAAATTCCCAGATTTATCGCAGCCTGTTTACGGTTTCCTGCACACTTCCGTAAAGAATCGATAATTGTTTTTCTCTCCTGTTGCGCCAAAGCGGCTCGAATACCACCCATTTCTGTCATAATATCAACTGTGTTTTTCTGCGGTAAACTTTGCAA
Source organism: Planctomycetota bacterium (assembly GCA_018968795.1). Classification (GTDB taxonomy): domain Bacteria; phylum Planctomycetota; class Brocadiia; order Brocadiales; family Brocadiaceae; genus REEB58. The sequence goes on from JAGWZR010000083.1 coordinate 4,669, forward strand.
TGCAAGGTCGTCTCTTGTAATCAAGTCGCCTTTTACTAGAGTAACCGCTCTTTCGATCACATTTTCTAATTCCCTGACATTTCCAGGCCAAGGATAACTTAAAAGCATTGACATTGCGTCTCCGTGTATTTCCGGAGGTTTCTTTTTCAGTTTGTCTGCGTACATATTCACAAAATAGTTAGTCAAAATAGGAATGTCTTCTTTTCTCTCCCTTAAAGGAGGTAAATGAATCCTAATGACATTAAGCCGATAAAATAAATCTTTCCTAAAAGATCCATTTTTTGTAGCTTCTTCAAGGTCTTTGTTCGTTGCAACAATAATACGAACATCCAGATAAATTGGTTTATTCTCTCCAACTTTTCGTATCTCGCCATTTTGTAAAAATCGAAGTAATTTAACTTGGCTCGAAAGTGATGTCTCACCAATCTCGTCTAAAAACAAGGTGCCTCCTTGCGCCTCCAGAAAAATACCTTTCTTATCTTTCACGGCACCAGTAAACGAACCTATTGCATGTCCAAATAATTCACTCTCTTGCAAACTTTCTGGTAACGCCCCACAATTTACCACAACAAATGGCTTGTCACTTCTACGACTATTGTTATGAATAGCGCGTGCAACTAGTTCCTTCCCCGTTCCACTTTCTCCCGTAATTAAAACTATGCTTTCGCTGTTTGCCATTTCGATAAGGATATTCAAGACCCTCATCATCATAGGAGAATTGCCTATAATGCCATCAAATTTATACTTTTCCTTAATCTCTTTTTGAAGGTTATTGACCTTATCACAAAGACGTTTTTTTTCCAGCGCCCGTTCAATTACAGAAAGCATGTCCGCTAGCTGAAAAGGCTTGGTAATATAATCGTAGGCGCCTTTTCTCATTGCCAGAATAGCACTGTCAATCGTACCAAAGGCAGTCATAACAACAACCTCAGTCGATGGATTCATATACTTAATACGCGATAGTACCTCTAGACCATCCATGGTTTCCATCTTCAGATCCACTACGACCAAATCGTAGAAGTGATCTTTTTGTAACTCAACAGCCTTTTCACCGTTCTCAACGCTATCTACATGGTAATAGCCAGCTCTTTTAAGGACAATTACCAGAGACTCTCGCATATTCTTTTGATCTTCAACGATCAGAATATTAAACATAAATTATCTTAGAAACCTATACTGAAATGCTTTTAACCTGTTTGTTTTTTATTGGCAACCTAATGGTAAAAATTGTTCCTCTGCTTTGCCTACTCTTCACATCTATCACACCACCGTGATTGTCTACAATGCGGTGTACAATGGAAAGTCCCAGTCCTGTTCCCTTCGATCTCTTCGTGGTAAAAAAGGGTTCAAATATTTTTTTTATAATTTCAGGAGGAATCCCAATTCCTGTATCTGCAATCGCAATTTCAATTTCGTCCTTGTTATCCACATTAGGCTTTCTTACACGAATCAAAATTTTTCCCCCTCGAGGCATGGCATCAATGGAGTTCACTAATAAATTCCAAAATACCTTTCTTATCCAATTCAGATCTAAATACAACTTAGGAATGTTCCTTTCATAGAGTTTTACAATTTTGATTTTTCTATTAAATCTTACATCCTGTTCTAACAGAAATAGGGTCTCATCAATAATTCCAATAATATTACTCTCAACAAAATTATATTCCGCAGGATGCGCGAAGGTAAGAAAGTTTGTAATAATACTATTAAGTCGGTCGGTTTCTTCAACTACCATCTCAAACAACTTTTGGTCGTCATCCTTCAAGGATAAGTCTCTTTTCAACACGCAAACCGAATTCGATATGGCGCCGAGAGGATTCCTAATTTCATGCGCAATGGAGGCAGCTAACTCTCCGATAGAAGCCAAACGTTCAGAGCGACGTATTTGTTCTTCTATCTTTTTACTATTCGTGACATCCCGGATAATTCCTTCAATACCAACAATATTTCTATTTTTATTTTTGATCGGATAGGTATTTTGAGAAAGCCAGAGTTCCTCTCCATTTTTACAATAAATTCGATATTCTAAATCCTTCGAAACCTTTAATTCACCACCCATTATCTTCCGCAGTGTTTCCTTGACCAAATGAACATCTCTTTTATGGATTATGTCAGTAGCCAGAGAAGGATTTTCATAAAAATCTTGAGGTAAATATCCCGTTACTTTCTGCAGCGCTTTGTTAAGAAACAAATATCTCCCTGTTTTATCCATCCTGAATATTATATCTTCAATATCTTCTACGAGATTTCTATACTTCTCCTCAGATTCTTTGATTTTATCAAAGAGGCGTGTATTGTCAATCGCAATAGCTAACTGCGGCGTAATCTTGTTAACAAAGTCAAACTGGTTTTCAGAAAAGTTATTAACTCTTTTACTCCCGAAATTAACACTCCCAATGATTTCCCCCTTACATATTAAGGGAAATGCCAAACGCGACTTAATCCCCTCTTTGAATAATATGGCATCTGTGGAAAATGCCCCCAGAGAGGTATCGTTAACCATATAAATTTCACCATCTTCCACAACCTTTCCAGCCAGCGTCCCATATCTTGAATAATGCATTCCTTCTTCCAATTTGGAAACATTATAGTCTTTCGAAACAGCAAAGATTAAAAATTCATCCCGCTTTTCATCAATAAGAGTAATGCTCATCCTATCAAAATCAATAACCTTGTTAAGTTCCGAGCTGAGAGATTTAAACACTTCGCGGAAATCCAATTTTGAAGCTAGAATTTTATTAATATTATTCGTTATATCTTTTTCTTGTTCGATCCTTTTCCTTTCGGTTAGATCAATAATAATACCCTCGTAGCCGATGATACTATTTCGTTCATCCCGTCTGAGGTTGCTCGTCATTAAACAAGGAACCCTTGCACCGTCTTTCTTTTTTAATTCCACCTCATAATCCTTAATAAATCCATTTTTGCACACCATTTCCTTAATTGCTTTCCCTTGGTTAGGGTCGAAGAATAAGTTCTGAATAAGATTAAGCCTCAGTATCTCGTTCTTTGATTCATAACCAAACAAGTCCACTCCAGATTGATTAACATCCACAAATTGGCATTCGATATCGCAGAAAAAAACAACATCCTTACTCGTCTCAAAAAGGCGTCTATATTTTTCTTCCGACACCCTTAGCTTCTTCGTTCTCTCCTCTACTATATTTTCAAGATGCATAGTGTAATTATGAAGCTCTTGTTCCAACAATTTTTGCTCCGTTATATCCCTTGTAATCATTACAAAACCAATCGGTTCCCCATTAATAGATTGTCTCGCCGTAAAGGTACTGTATCCCATAAATACCTCTCCATCTTTACGCACTAATTGCATCTCGTTTTTGTACATACTGCTCAGCAGCATTGTCTCCAGGATCTTTCTCACCTTACCAGACTCAATGTCAACCTTTGGATACAATATTTTGATATTCGACTTTTGAACCAATTCTTCCGGTTCATATCCATACATCCTTTTCGCACCTTCATTGAATGCCAGGATAGTTCCATCAAGATCGCCTGCAATAATTGAATGTTCCGTAGAACTGATCAAAATACTGTTTAAGAAATTTGTTGTTTCTTGCAGCTTAGATGTCTTTTCTCGCATCGACTCAGCCATTACATTAAATGCATCTCCCAATTCCCGCATTTCATCTTGGGTTTTTACTATAACACGCT
>JAGWZR010000389.1 GCA_018968795.1 Planctomycetota bacterium
TCCCTTTTTGCAGTGCAACACGATATGGGATTTCATAAGATAATGAATAACGGATTCGACCTCTGTTACTGTAGCGATTGTATTTGCTTCTACAAGATTATGTTCTTTGTGGGTAAGGATACTCTCCACTCGACCCTTCGTAAACAAACGCTTGGAAATAATTTTAAGGGTTTTTTCAAAAGAACTATCAATAACCTGCCCTTTAAATCTAACCGTAAACGATCGTAAGGGTTCTTTAACCACGGCGCCCCTTGTTTTTTCAGCAATTTCGGCTATCTGAGCACGAACAACCTCGGAGGTATGATACCTCTTTTTTAACAGTTCGTAGAAATAATTTCCGGTAGTAGAGATTTGAGTTTTCATATCCACACTTTAATAAAACTTTCCAAGACTGTCAAAAAAATTTTTAATATTTTTGAAATCACTATTTATTTACGATTTGATCCCGAGACGCTATTAATCTTTGTGCAAGTTTATAGGTAATTTTTTCTATAGAATCTTCCACCGCAGGCCCATACTTTGGTCCAGAGACCTTCCACCATCCACCCTCCGTTTGGTAATCAATTAAGTCCAAGTACTTTCCTTCGGCAGTTAACTCATCCTCAAATATCTTATTTAAGTTTTTATCTAAGAAAGAGACCTTGATCGATAGATAATGTTTCCCAATAGCCTGCAAAACTGATTCTTCATCAATCAATTCTAACTTTGATGACTTTAACTGCAACGTTAAAACGGCTTCTAACCCTGCCTTCTCTACCATTTCCTGGCTAGGTAGTTCGCTCAGAATAGTAACCTTAGTAAATACCCTCTTCGTCATTTCTTCTATATTTTTAGCCAAAGGTTCCCCTATCGGAAATATGTAATGATGTATCCCGACGAACCTGCTTGTTTGCCATTCCTCTTGACTAAAACTACGCAGCGACGGTTCGATAAAGAGCCCTGCATGAAGAGGAAGTGGCTGCATCTCTTTCAAGCGCTTATCCAACGTGGGTTTGATCGTTACCTTCTTCCCGCTGCCATTGGCACAACCCACAACAAAGAGAAACATCAGAACAAGCAAAATCGCCTTCTTCATAATCCCCCCCTTCCTTTAATTTCTAAAATGGCTTTTATGTAAAATTACGATGGGGTTTGCTATTTGATGTCTTCACAGTCTACGCTCTTTCTAACCACGAATCTTGTCATAACAAGAACATATCAAAGAAAGACTTTTTGTCAACAATAAATATCTGACTGCCTATTTGCTATAGTGAACGTCCTAGCGCAGCACAGCCTCAACCAAAACAACCCCTCTCTTTCTCCCCCTTCGCAAGGGGAGCACAGAGGGATGTAAAAAAACTTTGACAAGAATATTTTTTTGACTAAAATTAATTACAGAAATTGTAGCTATTCCAAGCAAAACCCTTGAGTAATTACAAAAAATCAGATGATTTATTCTTTAAGGAGGAAATGCCATCAATACAAAAGACGATCATCTCTCACGCAGAAATTTTTTAAAACATTCCACGCTTGGCGCCGTTGGGCTTGGATTGGGATTTAAAGGTTTTGAAAGCCTGCAATGGGCAATCGGAGCAGATGAGCAGCCTTCCATCATTGAGAAAAGCAGGGTGATTGCAGTAAAAAACA
>JAGWZR010000084.1 GCA_018968795.1 Planctomycetota bacterium
TCAATATTCTGAACACCAATTTTATAACCAGAATAGATAATCCAAAAGCTGATAAGGGTAGCCGCAATATCGTCCATTTGTGAATATCCATAAAACCCACAGACAACTCCCGCAAGCGCTGTAGAAGATATATACACATCGTTTCTGCTATCGATAGAACTTGCCAGTAAGGCGGGACTATTAATGTTGCGGCTTGTCTTTTTAAAATATACCGACATAACAAGCTTCATGCCTATCGATACCACGAGCACTATGATTGAAAAGATACTAATCCTATGCACGTGCGTTTCCATCAGCTTAAATACAGAGGTGCGTAAGATTTCGAATCCCAAAATACCGGCAAAAATAGCAACAATCAAACCAGCTATCGGCTCAGCCCGATGGTGACCAAAGGGATGTCCCTCGTCCGCCTTTTTTGAAGAGGTCTTTACGGCAAAGAAAATAATTACCGAAGAAATAATATCGGTAAATGAATTTACAGCATCAGAAATAATAGCCAAACTGTTCGACATGAGACCGGCTGTAATCTTGATAGCAAACAAAAAAACATTGCAAACAACCATAATAATAGTTGCCTTACGACCTTTATTACTCATATATACGCACATCACTCTTCAATTTCAGGAACAAATAAGCATCGCAAATGCTGTATAATATTTACTGGATTCTGATGCTAAATACAATGAAATCTTTTAGACCTGCTCTTTCATTTTTGTATTTTTAATTCCTTTTCTATAAAAATCACCGCGTCGCCAGAAAGCTTTGTAATTTGTGTTGCTAACAACAATTTTTTTTCTTTATGATAATGAAAAGATTTTTGGTAATTTAGAGTATTTATGTTAAGTTAAATTATTAAGTTCGTAGCTACAACCTTTAGGGCTTAACCTAGGATTGTGTTATTCCTCGTGTTATACGAGGGAATAGCGCAAGCTGAAGCCTGTGGCTACCAGAGGCTCTTGTAAGTTTAAAATCCATACATTAAATTAAACAATCACGATTACGCATGAGAAAAAACCTCCTCCGTATTTTCAGTAGCTTATTTGGCGTCTTTCTCTTTGTTGCCTCACTTTGGGTGCTCCATTACGCACTGAAGGAGTATCGCTTTCACGATATCATGGCTCACCTGAAAGAACTTTCACGCAACCGCATTCTTCTTGCCCTTCTTTTTACCGCACTCGGCTACCTAACCCTCATAGGATATGACTTCTTTGCGCTCCGATACATCAATCATCCGCTCCCTTACAGAAAGATTGCCATTACCGGCTTCATAGGTTATGCATTCAGCAATAATGTAGGGGTATCCATGCTCACTGCAGTACGCTATCGGCTCTATTCGGTCTGGGGGCTATCATCGGTTGAGATCATGAAAGTTGTCGCTTACTGTGGGATGGCATTTTGGTTAGGTCTATTTACCATAGGAGGCGTGATTTTTCTACTTGAACCATTTGAAATTCCTGAATTATTCCACTTCCGCTTCAAATCTTTACACCATCTAGGAATAATCTTCCTGGTTTTTATGGCAGTGTACCTATCATTTAGTATCCTGAGAAAGAAACCTATAAAGATTTTGAAATGGGAGTTCCATATTCCCTCGGTAAGGTTTTCTCTTTCATCGATAGTAATTGCCTGCATGGATTTGCTTCTGAATGGAAGCGTGCTCTTTGTCCTTCTTCCCCATTCAGAAAACTTATCCTTCAACAAACTCATCGGTATCTTTGTGCTGTCACAGGTGGCAGGGCTGGTAAGTCAGGTTCCCGGTGGGTTTGGAGTCATGGATACAGCGATCGTGCTCCTCCTCACCCCCATCCTTCCCGTTCCTTCTGTTCTTGGATCGCTCTTGGCCTTTCGAGCGATATACTACTTACTACCCATGTGTCTGGCTTCAGTGCTCCTGGGTATCCATGAATTTCTTCAGAAAAAAGAGATGTTCAGATTGATTGCCCGCATCTTTGGACAATGGGTGCCAGAGATTGTCCCAAACGTACTGTCCTTTATAACGTTTATTGGAGGCGCAACTATCCTTTTTTCCGAGGCAATCCCTGCAGAAAAATGGCGTATGGCGTGGCTCAATACTTTAATCCCGCTCCCCATTATGGAAATCTCACACTTTCTCAGCAGTCTTGCAGGCATCTTACTCCTCATACTGGCCTGGGGATTGCAGCGCAGACTCAATGCAGCATACATTCTCGCGGTAGCCCTTTTTATTATAGGAATTATCTTCTCTCTGCTCAAGGGATTCAATTACGAGGAAGCGGGCATTTTAATGATTATGCTAGGTGTACTCCTCCCTTCTCGTCAGCATTTCTACAGAAAGACATCCCTTATAAATGAGCCGCTCACTCCCGGTTGGATAGTTGCCATTGTTCTTGTTATCCTGTGCTCGGTCTGGCTGGGATTTTTTCTGTATAAGCATATTGAGTATTCGGATGAATTATGGTGGCGCTTTAGCCTATCAGGAGATGCGCCACGATTTCTCCGTGCTACGGTGGGGGCTTGCGCTTTGGTAGTTTTCTTTGCCCTGGTAAGGCTGCTTCGAGCATCCATGCCGAAGCACGCCCTTCCTGTCATAACGGATATAAATAAAGTCCGTGACATAGTGAAAAATTCAAAGAAGACGTATGCCAACCTTGCCCTGCTGGGGGACAAATCATTCCTATTCAACGACCGCATGAACGCATTCATCATGTATGCTATTAGTGGAAGAAGTTGGGTGGCGCTTGGCGACCCTGTTGGTCCTAAAAATGAAATGCCTGAACTCATCTGGAAGTTTCACGAAATGTGCAATCGTCACGATGGATGGACGGTCTTCTATGAGATCGGACGGAATAATCTGCATATTTACATCGACATCGGACTCACTTTGCTTAAGCTTGGAGAAGAGGCACGAGTCCCCCTGGCAGCCTTTTCTCTTGAAGGAATCGCCCGCAGGAAGCTACGCCATACCCGCAATCAGCTTGAGAAGGAAGGTTGTACGTTTGAATTGATTCCCGCTCTGGCAGTCCCGCCGATACTGCCGGAACTCAAGGTAATTTCCGACATGTGGCTCAAAGGGGAAAATGCTATGGATAAAGGATTCAATACAGGCTTCTTTGGCACAGAATACCTAAAAAATTCCCCAATGGGAATCGTGCGGAAGGACAGCAAAATTATTGCATTTATGAACATCTGGTTAGGCGCTGAGAAGGAAGAACTCTCGTCAGACCTTATGCGATATCTCCCCGATGCCCCCTCCAACGTCATGGAGTATCTACTCATCCAACTCATGCTCTGGGGAAAACAAGAAGGATACCAGTGGTACAACTTGGGGATAGCGCCTCTCGCAGGACTTGAGAACCATACCCTTGCGCCACTCTGGAACAGGTTCGGATCGCTGATCTTCCGACACGGAGAACACTTTTTTAATTTTCAGAGATTACGGTGGTATAAAGAAAAGTTCGATCCAGAATGGGAACCGAAATATATAGCCTCGTCCGGCGGTTTATCACTGCCACGCATCCTCGCTAACATCGCATCCCTTATCTCGAAACCATCCAAGAAAAGGCCGCTTGAGAACAATTAATCTCCCCTCTCGTAAATCTCTTGTAATGTAGAAATTTTCGTCATAAATAATTTTCTTCTATAGCGCTCAAACCAAGTCGAATTGTATACCTGTTCCTACAGTTTTTTACTCGACGACAACAAAGTCTAACGTATATTGTTTGCAGCTTGGTTAGACTACCGAGTAAACTACTTTTTAATGTTTGCCTGTTCCACGATTGCATTATACTTGTAACCGCTCCCAAAGTCTTTGTCCTTATATAAAGTCCCGCTTACTGTTACTGTGTCTCCTACGGAAGGAATATCTTGGGACGTTACAACAAGGTCATTGTTGCCATCCTTCTGATTCCCACTTCCATCCTGAATGTGTATCCAGTTCTTTCCCATGATTCCCGCCGAGACCTTAACAACTTTACCCCTGACGGTGACGCTTTTCTGATCAAGCTCAGTCCTCTTTTCAAAAACCTCAGCCACCGTGTAAGCATTAGACCCTGAAGCCTTTTCTGCCTTTATTTTCTCACCGGTAGAGGTTTCTGCACTATCGATACTTTCCATTGCCTTGCCGTGAAAACTTTTTTTATCAACCGACCCTTGCTGTGAAATAGGGCCGGCAGAGAAAATAATCTTATCAAATGTTCGGTTAAGTGTCTTGCTCGTGAAATTCTCCATTTCGTGACCGGGCTGCAAAGAAATCTCCTGCCCAACGGTCACTTTCATTTCCAACACTGCCGCCCATGTCTTTTTGCCGTCCTTCTCAATACAAAGATACGTGTAACCCCCGCTATTCATCGTCTCAACGACCTTCCCAGAAAGAGAAGGAACCTCTGGCGTAGGTTTCATATACATTTGCTCCGGTGGCGATCCGGCTGACTTCTTGGAATCAGCATACGTAATCTGCAAAGAACCTATTGCCAGTGTTAAAATTAAAACAGACACCTTCGAAAATCTTTTCATTTCACAACTCCTTTATGATTTAATTTGATAAGCCTATAATAAGCCAATTTTCATGGCCGGGTTCTAACCGTTGGCCCGGCGATAGAACCAATTCCCAAAAACTGCTACGCCTCTTATGCGCAGGATTTTCTCTCGTTATCAGATATTTCTTTTTACCTGACATGATATCATTATATGTTTGGAATTTATGAACATGGCCAAATGCAATGTTAAGACCATGATCTGTAACGAACAGGATACAATAATTATACTTGTCGGTTAAAACTACACGTTCAGAATATGAGGAGACGGAAATAACCTGCGTAGGCGTGGCAACTGAAAACGCCTGCACAATCAAGGGAACTGAATGTTTAACCTCCTTGTCTTGAAAGACCCTTAAAACACCCTTTCTTTTAAACAGACCTTTTTCTTTATAATAAATGGATGACAATGCGTCTGCGATGACATTTTCTGTCAGTTTATAAGGATGGTTAAATTGAACGCGACGACCATTCCTTTCAACAGGCAATTCTTCGTTTTTTACGGTAATCATACCGTATCTGTATATATTTGCATGGACATCGCGTAATTGACAAAAAAACGTAATGCAAATAACGGCCGCGAAGAAAATCGCTCGTCTCAATTTTTGATTTCTCATTAAACTAAATTCTTTACTTTGCGCCGAATACTTTTATTTGGTAGCCACAGGCTTTAGCCTACGCAAATTTGATGTGGGAGATTCAGCCTAGGGACACGGGAGCGTCGTGCCTCTACAAATTCCAAGGTTGCGGCTACCAGATTAAAATTCCCTAATTATGTACACCAAGATTGTTGAAGTTTAACTCGAACCTTAGTTCATAAGCAAACGAATATTTATGGCATGATGTCACCTTCAACACCCAGTAACAAAAGCATACTAAATTCCTCCATCAAAGGCGAGAGTTTTATTCCACAGAAAACACCTTTTTTTAATCTCCACCCTTATGAAAATAGGAATACTTAATTTATCCTTTAATGGAAAAGGGAAACCCACTAATCCTCCTTTATGAAAAGAGAGGGTAGAGCGGGATTACCTACCCATAATTATCGCTAACTGTAAACTATTCACTACGGATAAAAGTTTGTTGTTTTTTTACTCACAATCATATATTATTTTATTCGTTATATTCAACCTGAGAATCTACCAAAAGAACATACGTAGGGAAAAACATCGTGTAGATATTTTAGCTAAGAGCGAAACCAGATTGCATGGTATTGATTTATAAAGTCCCTTTTCTGTAGTAAAAAGTTTTAAGGAAATGAATTACAAACCCTACGCAATATCATGGAACACGACCTATCGGTGCAACCTGCGCTGCAACCACTGTTATCTTGATACAAATGCACTGACTAAACAGTCTGCCACCGAACTCAGCACACAAGAGGGATTCAGGCTCATAGACCAAATGGCCGAGCTTAATCCAAACCTTTTACTAATTCTTACCGGCGGAGAGCCTCTCTTAAGAAAAGATATACACACCTTGGCTTCTTATGCCGCCCGAAAGGGCATGATGGTGGTGCTAGGAACAAATGGCAACCTGATCGACGATGACATTGCAAAAAAACTGAAAGAAAGTGGCGTAACGGGAATTGGTATAAGCCTTGACTCTATCGCTTCTGGAAAACACGATAAATTCAGGGGAATACCAGGCGCATGGGATGATACCCTCAACGGGATTGAGGCATGCCGCAGACAGGGTATCGAGTTTCAAATACAGACGACAGTTACTAAAGAGAATATTGATGAAATTCCCGATATTATCGAATTTTCTTACAACCTTGGCGCTAAGGTCTTTAATTTGTTCTTCTTGGTATGTACTGGCAAGGGACAGAACCTGACAGATATTACACCACAACAGTATGATCAGACCTTACATCAGCTTTACGAGACACAAAAAAAATATCAAGGGAAAATGATGGTGGGAGCAAAATGTGCGCCGCACTATCGAAGAATTGTGTACGAACACGATGCCGCCTCACCTCTCGTCAGGGCTTATGCTGGCGGTTGTCCTGCGGGCACGCACTATTGCAGGATTACACCAGAAGGAGACGTTACTCCCTGTCCCTACATGCCCAATGTGTCTGGAAATGTGAAGGAAAAAAGTTTTGTAGAAATCTGGAAAAATACCGTTGATTTTCAAATCTTGCGATATGGCAATCTCCATGGTAGATGCGGTAAATGTGAATTTAAGTATATTTGCAAAGGATGCCGCGCACGGGCGCTTGCAGCCACAAAAAACCAAATGGACGAAGATGCCTGGTGCAACTATACTCCTGGGAAATATGGCAACAAGGTCATTCAATTAACAACTTCTGAAACCTTTGGAACCGAAGAGAAATTTACTATGAAATGGAGTCCTGAGTCGGAAACCATCCTTAAACAAATCCCTTCCTTTGGCCGAGGCATGGTAATTAAAAAGGTAGAACGCTTTGCCACACGAAATAATTATCAGGAAATAACTTTAAAAATAATGACGGCCGCACGCGAAGAAATGACGTCAACCAATAAAACGGCATTCCCAATGAAAAATGATGAAGGAACTCAGCCCCCCCTCCCCCAAACTCCTCCCGACAAGGGAGAGGAAGTGCTTAACGATAAAACTACGAAGAGTCCAAAAATCAATTTACACACACACCAGACTTCTTACGACACGATATCTACGAGCTCATGCGAGAACAAATTCTCTCCCTCTTCGACTGGGAAGGATGAGAGTGGGAGCGAACTATTACAAAACGAGGAAATTCCTTGGACTGAGGAGGCAAGGAAACGAGTCACACGCGCCCCTGACTTTGTACGGCCCGGCATATACAAACTCATGCAGAAAAGGGCGCGGCTGCACGGTTATAAGGAAATTACCTCTAAATTCCTTTCCGAAATAAGGGATGAGTCCATGAAGCTTGCATCTAAGCGTATCAAGAACATTGGATTTGATGAACTCCGAATGGACGCATGGGACAAAGCCAAGAAAAAGTTAAAGAGCGCACACAAAAAAGAGGTCATTGACAAAATTAAGAAATTTCTTGGTGAACGCACCGCCAGGAATGAGGGCATTATAACCAAGTTTCAGTCATATCTTAAAACCGTCGATGAACCGACAAAAAAGACAAATACCGCATCGCCCGTATGGACAGAAGAGGCACGGCAACGTCTGGAAAAGGCGCCAATATTTGTCAGGAGTCGAGCAAAAAAATCAATTGAAGATTTTGCTATGCGGGAGGGTATCGGTGAAATTACGAGTGAACTGATTAACCAGTACATGAAAAATATCCCTTCCTTTGTCAGAAATAAATCCCAATAGAAACAATCTCTGGAATCTGTTCATCTTATGATAAATACCGCCATAAAACAGATCCTGCAAAAATATCTACCACCCCAAAACATCTTTAATAAAATCTCAAATAAACTTCGCCTACCTTCCTATAAATCCATAAAGACAAAAATCATCATTTCTTCTATCCTCCTTTCTGTCTTTCCAATCTTTATTATGAGGGTATTCGTTTACCCTACCGAAAATAAGACATTACAGGATGCCTTAATACAAAACCTCGAAGGGGTTGGGCACAAGCAATCTGAACTTATCATACGATGGATTGAGGAAAGAAAAGCAGATGCCAAGATCGTTGCCGAAAATCCTAATGTGCCCGGCATTATCTATAAATCGGAAGGTAGTGAAAATTTTTATAGACTTCTCCACCATTTAAACTCCATCCGGGAGGCTTACGGCTATAAGGAAATCTTTATCTGTGACCGTCATGGAGATTTAAAGATTACGACCTCAACGGGAATGGTTATTACCA
>JAGWZR010000085.1 GCA_018968795.1 Planctomycetota bacterium
ATGGTTTTTATCACGTGCGGTATTGGCATTGCAAGAAGCACGCGAGAACCTTATGGACGGCTTGTGGTCGTGGGGCTTGTGACGATGTTTGCGACTCAAATCATCGTCAATGTCTGCATGACCCTGGGAATAGCCCCGATCGTAGGAATCACACTGCCCTTTATTAGTTACGGAGGTTCCTCCCTGCTTACCTCATTTATCGCCCTTTCTATTATCTTCAATGTTAAAATGCATTCGAAGATTGATCTCGCCTCTCGCCAATTTTACGAGATAATGCGCTAAAAAGTAAGTAATATCGTGGTAGAGAACCAAGTCTTGTGATACATAGCGCAGTGTAGTCACAATTAAAAAATGTTTTGCACCAGAGAGTAATAGAGGCAGGATCAATGGCAGCGATACTAACTTGGTTTATTGAGAAAGATTGTAGGTTTTCTACCAACAACCTCAACTTGTAACGATACTGTGGGTTTTTACCTTCACCCTCTCTCCTGTTGCGTGGATGAGCAAAATGAAACAAGGCTTGCTTAATGCTTAATTTGATATTATTATAAAATAAATAATTGTTGAGTGGTTGAAGAAAGAGTAATACGCTTTAAAATTTTGAGCCTTTGTAAGGCTCAAAATTTTATTGAGGGAGTGGGAAACAATGGAAGATATTAACCGTGAAGTACGCGACGCGACAGATAACGTGATAAAAATACTGGAGAAGGATGGGAAAGTAGCAGATGCTGACTTGAATGCAGTAAATTCAGCCCTGAAAGTCTTTGAGCAGGCAATACGAATAAAACCCAACGACGCTAGCGTGTATTTTACTATGGGCGTGACTTATTGTGCTCTTAAACGCTGGAGTGAGGCGCGCGAGGTCCTTGAGCAGGTGGTACGAATAGAGCCTGATAATAGTGTTGCACTCTTGGAACTGGGCAGGGTTTATCGCACACTTGAAAGATGGGATGAAGGACTCGAAGTCTTGGAGCGGGTAATACAAATGGAGCCTGATAATGTTGATGCCCACATGGGGTTGGGTATAGCTTACAATGCGCTTAAACGCTGGCATGAGGCACGTAAAGCCTTTGGGCAGGCGATACGAATAGAGCCTGATAACGCGACTGCATACATTTTTCTGGTTGATATTTATTGCGCGCTTGAATGGCGGTATGAGGCACAAGAAGCCTTAAAGGAAGCGGCAATGCGAGTAAAACCCAATGATGTCGATGCACGCTTTCGTCTAGGTCTTGCATACCTTATGCTTGATGATAAAAGTTCAGCCTTGAAGGAGTACAAAATACTCAAAAACCTCGACAAGGATTTAGCCGCTAAATTGTTTAAGCGTATTTCCAGATAACCGAAAGGATTTTCGCAATCTTTTAACAAAGGAATGCTTTTAGTCACAGGTATGCCGCATTAAGGGCGTAACGGGAAATGAATGCGTTAAAACTTTTTGTAACAGAAAACATATTGCCTTTGGTAGAAATGCCCGGACAGTATATTGGGGGCGAATGGAACTCCATCGTTAAAAATCATACTGATATTGACGTAAAAATAGTATTGGCATTTCCTGATACTTACAGTATCGGCATGTCTCACCTAGGCATTCAGATTCTTTACGGACTGCTTAATGAACGAAATGACACTGCCTGCGAGAGGGTGTTTGCCCCCATGGATGACATGGAATTGCTTATGAGAAGGCACAAGATTCCACTATTTTCCCTTGAGACTTATATGCCTTTAAGAGAATTTGACATAGTGGGTTTTTCGCTGCAATACGAGTTATCTTACACCAATGTATTAAATATGTTGGATTTGGCGGAAATCCCTCTAATAGCATCCGAACGCAGGGAAACAGACCCGCTCATCATCGCAGGAGGCCCGTGTACTATCTCCCCAGAACCTGTTGCAGATTTCATAGATATTTTCCTTATCGGTGACGGGGAGGAAAGCCTGCCACGACTCATTGAATTGGTAAAAGATATGAAAGGCGGGAACGTCTCGCGCAAAGAGAAAATTATTTCTCTCGCACAAACGATCAGGAATGCCTACGCCCCGGCATTCTATGATGTTTCTTACCACCAAGACAGTACCATAAAAGAAATACGCCCCAAGGTATCTGGTTTACCAGCACTTATACGATCTGCCTCAGTCAGAGATTTAAACAAGACATACTTCCCCACTAAGCCTATAGTACCTTATGTTAAAACTGTTCACGACCGTATCACCATAGAGGTTATGCGTGGCTGTACACAGGGATGTCGCTTCTGCCAGGCGGGTATGAGTAAGCGCCCTACTCGTCCTCGCACTATAGAAAACATAGTAAAACTGGCTGAACTCTGTTATGCTGGCACGGGGCATAACGAAATATCTCTGGCATCTCTTTCTATTAGCGATTATCCATTTTTAAAACAATTGATGGAACAAATGAACTGTGTCTTTCGCCCACGGTATGTAAACGTTTCCTTCCCTTCCCTGCGGGTAAATGAACAGCTTGTTCTTTTACCTTCCATGCTTAACACTGTCCGTAAGTCAGGTCTCACTCTTGCGCCTGAGGCGGCAACGCAGACCCTCAGGAAGATCATTAATAAAAATATTACTGATGAAGACCTTTACAACGGTATTGAGGAGGCATTTAAGCAGGGTTGGAATTTGGTTAAGTTATATTTTATGGTTGGGCTTCCTACAGAAACAGATGACGATATCAATGCGATTGCAAGGCTCGCCTACAATGTTTCTGATTTGAAAAAAGGCATAAGCGGCGCTTTCGGGAGGGTCAATATCAGTATTGCACCCTTTGTGCCTAAGGCGCATACCCCTTTTCAATGGGAACCTATGGTAACTCTACAGCGGATAAAAGAGATCAGGAATAGATTGTTTGATAGGATTAGGCGAAAATGTATTTCCATCAAATTTCATAATGCTGAACGCAGTATTTTGGAAGGGATATTTGCAAGGGGAGACAGAAGATTGGGAAGTGTCATTTACAAAGCATGGCAGGAGGGGTGCAAATTTGATGCTTGGGGGGAACATTTCCACTTTCAAAAATGGCTAGACGCTTTTCAAAAAGTCGGGATAGACTGGACTTTTTACGTACACCGTCAAAGAGACGAAGGCGAGGTTTTTCCTTGGGATCACATCAATTGCGGCGTTTTAAAGCCATTCCTTATGCATGAAAAACAGAAATCTTTGAATGAGGAAATCACGCCCGATTGCCGGATAGACGAATGTCCTGAATGCGGGAGTTGTGCGCGTTCTCGGAATTTTTGTACTGTATAGCGCTTCATTAAGTTGAGAAAATTGTTTATGGCATGTGTCTGTATTGGTCTTGGTTCAAATGTGGGAGATAGGGCAAGGAATCTGGTCTATGCTTACGATCGTATAATTACCCTCCGTGGCATACAACTTTTAAAGCTTTCGCGATTTTATGAAACAACGCCAGTGGGTGGGCCTCCGCAGCCGATGTTTTTGAATGCCGCCCTTAGTATTGAAACCACATGGACTCCTCATCAATTACTGAAAGAATTTCAGCATATCGAGAGATTCATGGGCAGGGTTCGTGCCGTAAAATGGGGGCCAAGAAATATTGACATTGATATCTTGCTCTATGGGGATAAAATCGTAAACGAGGATCAATTGAAAATACCTCATCCACTGATGCATACACGATTATTTGTCTTGGAGCCATTAATTGAAATTGAGCCGAACATCGTCCATCCCCTTTTTAACAAAACGGTTCTTCATTTGTATAAAAATCTCAAACTTCATTAACCTTTTATGACGTAAATGAACGTATGTTTTCAAGATTAGACAATTATATATTGAGGGCTTTTATTCCAACGTTTTTCATGTGTCTCATCATTATTTCAGGAATATACGTTATCGTTGACCTCCTTCAGAAATTAGGAGAATTTGTGGATATGGGAGGAGACGCCTTTAGCACAGGGTTGCGTTATTATACATATCTCTTTCCTGTGATTATCTTTCAATTTTTTCCTGCCATTACTTTGATAGCCGTCGGTATTGTTCTTGTAAGAATGGCTAAAAACCGAGAAATACTAGCTATGCAGGTTGCCGGTATCTCACTTTACAGAATATTGCTTCCTATCTTTATCGTTACGGTTTTTATGTCCTTTGCCTCTTTTGGAGATCAGGAGTGGATTATCCCACGATTTGGGCAAAGGCTGGAAACCTTACGGCAAACCTCTTTCAACAATACTTTCCAGCAGAATCTCCTGCTCGATGATAAGGAAAACAGAACCTTAATGCGTATTTGGAAATATAATAATAGGACACAACAGATGAAGTCGGTATTTATCCTTGCAAGGTATGAAAATGGGAAAAAGAAATTTACCATTAACGCTGATGAGGGAAGATGGTTGGGAAACAATACATGGTTGCTTACCAAAGGGGTAAAACATATTTACGACGAGCGTGGAAGGTGGATAGCGCCAGTACAGCAAATAGACAACTTGGAATTTGCGTCCGCCATAACCCCTATGGAACTTGGGAAAATAAAATTAGACCCAAGTTTATTAAATTTTGAGCAATTAAAGGAACTTTGTAAAAACGAACCCGATAATCCAAGAAATAGTATGCTGTTTCATTCGAGGATTGCTTACACCCTTACACATTTTGTGTTACTTTTATTGGGTATACCAATGGTAGTTGGATTTGAAAGATTAAGTAGAAATTTATTTTTACGGGTAGGTTTTTGCGTTCTTATTTGTGGTATTTTCTATTCGCTGTCCTTTGTATGCTCTAACCTTGGTAATACGGGAATACTTCACCCCGTATTAGCGTCGTGGTTACCTATTGTTATCTTCGGCTCTGTAGGTTTGTTATTTTTTGACATGATGAAAATGTAATGTTCATCAGTGAATTTTTGCATACCTTTTTAGACCTCTTTTATCCCAGAACCTGCCTGCATTGTGATCGAAGTTTAAATGATTCGTACGAACTCTATATTTGTGAGGATTGTAAAAAACAGATCCGCCACGTTCGCGATCATGCTTGCGTTCGATGTGGGGCTTCTCTGGGACCGCATGTTAAGTCGGAGGAAAAAGAAGGTTGTCTGTTTTGTAAAGGAAAATATCTACCTTTCAATACGCTAACATCACTTACTTATTATGATGGCGTTATTAAAACATTGATACATAAGTTTAAATATTCCAGGCAAAAATTTCTGCTTAGCGTATTGAATGATATGGTAACAACAAATGAAAAAATTAAAGAGATTATTCCTTGTGTAGATGTCATAGTGCCCGTTCCTCTTCATTGGTTAAAAAAACTGCGCCGAGGTTTCAATCAATCCGAACTTTTGTCAATTGGAATTCAAAAACATTTTTTAAAACCAATATCAAAAAACAATCTCTGCCGGATTAAGCATACGGAATCGCAGACTCACTTAACAAAAAGTCAAAGGCGGCTAAATATCCGCAATGCGTTTTTTGTTAAAGATCCAAAATTATTTAAGGGGAAAAAAATATTACTCGTAGACGATGTATTAACGACTGGGGTAACAGCTTCGGAGTGTTCCAAAAAGCTAAAGAAAGCAGGTGCGGAATCCGTTCATTTACTAATTTTAGCAATTGCGGATTATCATAGCTATTGGTGATTTTAATTTCCTTGACTGATAATTTTATAATAAGTAGAATTGCGAATTTAAAGTATTTAGAGAAATTGCTTTTTCAAGAAAGGATTTTAACCTTTGGAAAATATTACAATTGTTGCAAGGCACCTGAATATAACTGATGCTATCAAAAATTATGCCTTGCAAAAGGCCGGTAAAATTAAGAAATTTTTTGAATGGATCTTGCAGATACAGGTTACCTTAGATATTGGAGGTGACAATAACCATATCGTGGAGATGATTGTTTCCATTTCGAGAGGTCCTACGCTAGTTGCAGAAGTGTCGAATCCTGACATGTATAGGGCAATCGACCTCGTAGTGAATAAGATAGAAGCTCAATTGAAAAAGCACAAAGGCAAAATTCAATCTAAAATTGTCCGCAGGAAAAAACCTGCGACTAATGAAATGGGCGGTCTTGAAGGTGGACCAGAGGCGTAATGGAAAACAATATTGGTGGGAGGATTTTGTAGTATGAAATTAACTGACTTCGTTGTAGAAAGCGCTATTATCACAGAACTCACGGCTACCGAAAAAGAGGCGGTAATCAGAGAGATGTTGTGTTCCCTTAAAGATGCACAAAAAATCAATAATAAGGACGTTGAAAATATCATTAAATCACTTATGAAAAGAGAGGAATTAGGTAGTACTGGCATCGGTAAGGGTGTAGCTGTTCCTCATACAAAACACGATTCGATAAAAAAGATCGTAGGGTCTGTTGCGCGATCAACGCATGGCGTTGACTTTAATGCCTTGGATGGAGAACCTGTACATCTGTTCTTTCTGCTACTTTCCCCAAACGATTCTGCAGGGTCGCATCTTGCAGCATTAGAAAGAATATCTACGGTTATACGAGATAACGATTTCCGTCGTTTTATGCGAGAGGCAAATGGTAAAGAAGGCATAATTGAAATAATAAAAGAGGTTGATGGTATTCAAGTTTGAGGAGAACACCAATAATAAAAGTTTGGATCATTTATATAACTTAAAAAGTAATTCACTGAGTAAAAAATAAAAATTTTCAGCGTCTTTCGTTGTCTAGAATGTAAACTTTTGAAGGATATTATTGAAGTAATATAATTATGGATGTTCACATTGTAAATTCTAAATCATTAGAACGAAAAGTAAAAATAAGTAATTCCAATGGGATGCATGCACGGCCTGCCACCAAATTTGCGGAAATTGCTAATAAATATAATTCAGAAATTCGAATAAAAACGAAGAATAAAGAAGTCGATGGCAAGAGTGTTATTGAACTATTAACACTTGGTGTAGAAACTGGTACAGAAATAATAATCAGTGCAAAGGGAAGTGATGCAGCAGAGGTGCTGGATGCTTTAGAGGGACTGGTAAAAAGCAAGTTTGAAGAAGAATTCATGGAAATTAGAAAAGGAATCGCAGTCTCACCCGGAGTAGTTATCCGTGAGGCTTTTATGTTTGAAAGCGAAGGATACCGCATTCCTCGCCATATTATAAGAAAAGAAGAAGTTGCGGGAGAGATTCTTAGACTCGAAAAAGCCATCGAAGATTCAAAAAAGGAAATTCTTGATTTAGAGAAAATGGTTTCGGAAAATTTAGGTTCTGGAATTGGATCAATCTTTGGTACTCACCACATGGTATTACAAGATGTACGTTTAAAAAATGAAATTATTGAGAGGATAAAGAAGACCAATTTTACTCCAGAATTTGCTGTGTCGCTGGCATTGCGTGTCTACATCAGAAAATTTCAAGACGTAAAAGATTCTTACTTAGCGGAAAGAGTGAGCGATATCTTCGATATTGAGCGTAGGCTCTTAAAAAATTTATTAGGGGAAAAGAGGGAAGAACTTAAAAACCTTGCTGAAGAAGTGGTGCTCGTTGCACACGATCTTACGCCCTCTCAAACAGCCGCACTTGATACAGGAAAAGTCAAAGGGTTTGCTACTGATGCGGGTGGAAGGACATCTCATACGGCTATAGTTGCTCGTGCATTAGGGATACCAGCAGTAGTTGGACTTGGTACAATTACTGCAGATATTTTTGGAGGTGATACAGTAATCGTAGATGGTAATAGAGGGATTGTCATCGTTAGGCCTGATGATGAAACATTGGCGACATACCAGCGCAAGGTTAAGAGTATACATGTTTTTGAAGAAAAGTTAGCTATAGAGCTTAAAGATCAGCCATCTACCACGCGTGATGGTAAGCATATTTCAATATTTGGGAATATCGAGTTTCCTAGAGAAATTAATATAAACATAAAACACGGTGCGGAGGGAATTGGGCTTTACAGGACAGAGTTTCTTTATTTGGGTTCTCCGAAGCCTCCAACAGAAGAGGAACATGTCGAGGCTTATACCGCTGTCGTCCGAGAATTAAATAATAAGCCCCTTATAATTAGAACACTTGATTTAGGTGCTGACAAATTTGCTTCTTCTGATGATAGAAAAGAAGGAAACCCTTTTTTAGGGTGTCGTTCGATACGGTATTGCTTTGAAAATCCACCTATATTTAAGATACAACTTCGAGCTATTTTAAGGGCTTCTGCATTGGGAAATGTAAAAATCTTATTTCCTCTTATTTCCTCTCTTCAGGAGTTACGACGGGCAAAGCAAATGGTTTGGGAAGCGATGGAAGAATTGGACAAGGGAAAAATCCCATTCAATAAAAATAT
>JAGWZR010000086.1 GCA_018968795.1 Planctomycetota bacterium
ATTCAACAACATCTTCTCCTTCAAAGTGTGTCATAATGAGATAATTTTGTATGAGTACCGATTGGCCATCCTTGTGCATAACCGCCTTGCCCTCTTCATATCGCACTGGAATTTGAGGGTGTGAAAAGAGGGGAAGTATTTTATATTCTCTCGAATAGTCATTAGCCGGCGAGTATTTCATACCCCATTGTCTTTCTTTAAACTCAGGATTGCAGAGGATAGCATAGTTTGCCCGATGTCCCGGCGCAATCTTAAATTCCTTGAAGAGATGCTTGTTGATAGAATACATATTAATTCTCAATCATAATTTGTTTTGGGAACGACAGTCACTTTATTTTTCAGTAACCTCCCTGAAAATACCTAGAATCCTGTATGGTTTGCTGCTTTCATCACGTACAAGATTACATGTCCTTTCAGAAATAAATCGCTCACCATTTCTCCTCTTACAGTAGGAGGTAAAATCTCTCCACACTCCTTCTTTTTCCAACTTCTCGATTAATTTCTTTCGGTCATCGGGATTTACATACACATCCTTTACCCGTGTTCCGATGACTTCTTCAGGAGAATTGTAGCCAAGGATCTCGGCGCCTGCCTGATTGATCCACGTAAACACGCCATTTTCGCTCGTTTCAGACTGATATATTCCTTCTTTTAACGAATTCAGCAACTGTCTGTGATGCATCTCGGATTCCTGCAATTCCTCCTCCAGCATCTTCCGCTCGGTAATGTCTCTAAATATTCCATCTATGCGGACAGGGTTGCCTTTTTCATCGCTGATAAGGCTGGATGTCCTTTCCATAAAGAATTGTTTTCCATTCTTCCGCTTGCAGAGAGATGAAAAGCTCTTCAATAACCCCTCTTTGCTAAGTTTTTCGATGATCTTTTTTCGGTCATCAGGATTTACATATACATCTTTTACGCGCGTTCCGATAATTTCTTCTGAGGAGTTGTAGCCGAGGATCTCAGCGCCTGCCTGATTGATCCACGTAAACACCCCGTCTTCTGTAGGCTCGCACTGATATATCCCCTCTTTCAATGAATTCAATAACTCCCGGTGATGCCTCTCTGCCTCCTGTAACTCCTCCTCCAGCTTCTTCCGCTCCGTTATATCTCTAAATATCCCTTCGATGCGGACAGGTTTCCCCTTCTCATCGGCAACCAGATTGGACGTCCGTTCCATGTAGAATCGCTCGCCGTTCTTTCTCTTGCAAAAAGAGGTAAAACCCTTCCATACCCCATCCTTGTTCAGCTTCTCAACCACCTTTCTGCGGTCGTCGGGATTCACATAAATGTCTTTTATCTTCATGCCAATCACCTCTTCCGGTGACTTATGCCCCAAAATCTCAGCGCCTGCCTGATTGATCCACGTAAACACCCCGTCTACTTCAGCTTCGGATTGGTAGACGCCGTCTTTTAATGAATTAAACAACAAACGATACCTCTTCTCAGATTCAACAACCTCCAGCTCTGTCTTCTTCCTCTCTGAGATATCCCTGAATACCCCATAGATGGCAACAGGATTCCCCTTCTCATCCCTCAACATATTGCTGGTGCGTTCCGCATAGAAACTCTCTCCGTTCTTTCTCTTGCACAGGGATACAAAGTCCCTCCATACCCCGTCTTTATCCAGCTTCTCGCAGAGCCGCCTTCTATCTTCAGGGTCCACATAGATATTTTTTACCTTCGTCCCAATCACTTCTTCCGGCGTAGGATATCCTAATATTTCGGCTCCTGCCTTGTTGATAAACGTAAATACCCCCTCAACTCCCGGCTCAGACCTGTATACCCCTTCCTTTATGGAGTTAAAGAGTTCCCGGTATCGCTTCTCAGACACGGCTATCTCCCGCGTCTTCTCGTCCAGGGATTTCGCCATCGCATTAAAGGAATTTGCCAGTATCCCTATTTCATCTTCTCTCTTCTGAATGTCCACCCGTTGTGTTAAATCCCCAGCAGCCATCTTCTCTGTTACTTCCTTCAACTTGATGATGGGTATCGAGGTCTTTCTCCCAATAAAGTACGCCACGATTACTATCGGAAATGCCAGCACTAACAATAAAGAACTGACAATGTAGTTAAGATTATAGGCTGCCCCGTATCCTTCGTCCCTGTCGATTTCCGCCATGACCCCCCAATTAAACTCAGGCAGCCAGCGCCATACCCCAAGCACCATGAGTCCGCTGTAATCCTTATAGCCCCTCGCATCAAAGCCATTGTTGCCCGCAGTGCACTGTTTCACGCCGTTGGTTAATTCTCCCGTCTCCGGATTAACCAATTTCAATTCCAGGGCGCACCTCTTTTTTACCAGCCCCATCTCTTTTAGATGCCCGGCAAACCGGGACTCTGTTATCATGTATCCGTCTTTGTTCACTAAATACGTCTCTCCCGTCTTCCCCAATTTGAGGCTTAGCATTAAGTCGTTCAGGGTGTTGACGTCTATTCTCAATGAAACGACTCCAATGACAACCCCGTCTCTATCCTTAAGCGGTGTTGCAACGAACATGGTCGGCATGCCCAGCTCTTTGTCCCCAAATTCATTGACGAGGGGAATTTCAGATGGAATGACGCTTGACACAAAGGTGTTCCCCTGTACTGCCTGCTTGAAGTAATCCATTTGCGAAACGTCATTTCCCACTTCTTCCCCTGCCGTTGCAACGGTGACCAGTCCTTTGTCGTTGCTTACCAGCACGCCTTTATACCCGTACTCGCTTTTTACCACCTCGAGATACTGGGCTATGTCTGCATAGTCTTTGTCTGTCTTTGCGATTTTTACCGATCTGGACATCAGGGGGTTGTTTGCTATTACCCGCGCGTTTTTCGTTCTCTCGTGTATCCACGCGGCCACCAGTTCCGACTGCTTATGCCCTATGCCGTCCAAATTCCGTATCTGCACCTCCTGGAGATCGGCTTGTACTCTTGGATAGGCTATGATCCTTAGCAGAATAAATGGTAGTAAGGTAAATGCAATCAGTAAAAGAATGAGCCTGTTTTTAATCGAGATGTACATTTTCTCCTCCTTAATTTAACAGATTTGTTAAATTATCGTGTGGATGGTAGTATACCTCTCTGCTTATGCAGAGTAAACCAAAAATTATTTTCTGCTTGCTTTTAAAGGAGGGCGATAAGTATCATTCTAGATAATATGATTTTCTGAAATTCTTAGGTCTTCATCCAAAAGTAAAAGGCATGCGCAAAATAAATTTTTTTAAAAATGGTTTTAAAAGCATTATGCTGATATGGTTTCTTCTATGCATATTGCCGGGGGACTGTTTTTTGTTAGATTGCGTTGAAAAAAATTCATTCCCTTGTGCTGAAAACGAATCAGCCATTTTAACCCAGGACGATGCTGGTTCTTCTATCCCACCGGATAATCTGCACTGTCCAAATTGTTGCATACTTTGTGCGCACAATTTAGTTCTGCATTTATTCCAAAACTCTTCATTTCTTTTCACTACCCCGCCAAGCTGGTCTGAGATACCCCTCTTCAATCATCCCAGTAGCATCTTCCAGACAATCATTTATCATCCACCGCGCTTAGCCACATAACTCACTCTATAAAACTGTAATATCTCACACAACACCGTAATAGTTCATTACAGAGAAGCGAGATTCTTTGCTTTGCTCAGAATCTATCCACGCAAAAGCTGTATATTCAATGTGAGCTATCACACCGTTTTTGTTTATTGTGAAAGGTTTTATTATGTGTACATATTTGAGTTTTAAATATATTCCACAGAGATACAAGTTTGCATTTTGTGTCGCGATCGTTTTTCCATTTGTTTATTTGCCATGTTTTTGGGAGATAATTCTCGGGAATGATTCTCCGATCAAAGTCGAAGACAAGAATTATCAATTATTAAGCAAAAAGATATTGCTTGAAGAGGCCGTTCATATTGCAATCGAAAAAAATCCACAGTTGCAATCGACAAGGGATCAAGTAGACGCTGCTACGGGGTTGCTGAGGCAGTCGAAATTGTATCCAAATCCTGTCCTGGAACTTTTAGCCGAAGAAATTCCCACTCATGAAGTTGGGCTAAATCAAAGCCAAAATCTTGTAGCGATAACTCAGCCCATCATCATGGGTGGTAAAAGGAATCTCGGGATAAAGGTAAGCGAAAAATCAAGAGAAAAGAGCGAATTAGAACGCGATGCAGTTTTATTGAATATCATCGCCGACACGAAAAAGGTTTTTTATAAGGTTGCTGCTGATCAAGAAGCTCTTGCTATGGCAAAGAAAATAGAAAAAATTGCGAGGGATATTTATGGCAGTGAAAAAGTCAGATTTGATGCGGGAGAAGTGGCTCTTACGAACGTCCTCAGGGCGGAAGTAGAATTGTCAAAGGCAAGAAACTTCGTTTCCAACGCGAAGGGTAATCTGCAAAATTCCATAAGGGAGTTACAAACAGTGATGGGCGTTCCGGAGGAGACTATCGATGGCGTAACTGGAAAATTATTATCACGGCCTGCGGAATTGTCGTTTCATGAACTTGAATTAAAAATGAACAATAATCAACCAATCCTTAAGGCATCAAGGAAGAATATCGAAATAGCGGAAACACAAGTGCTGTTAGATAAAAGGCAGGTAGTACCCGATATCAATGTATCGGCTGGATACAAACGGATTACCCTGGAAAACTTGGATACCGTCCAGTTTGGCATTGCAATACCAACCCCCCTTTTTAATCGTAATCAGGGTAACATACAGAAGAGTAACGCCCTTTCAAGAAAGACTAAAAGTGAAAACCAATCGATTTACAATGAATTGCTCTTTCAGTTAAAAAGGAATTTCAACTCCTACAATGTGGAACGGAAGCGTATCGCTGAATTTAGAGATAAGATTCTGCCCAGGGCAGAAGAATCCCTTAGATTAATTACCAAAGGATACAAAGAGGGTGAGTTCAATTATATAGATCTGCTGGATGCTCAGAGGACATGGGCCGAAACGAGGATTTCCTATATTGAATCTTTAAAAAATTTAAATTTGTTAATTGCAGACATTGAAAGGCTGGCAGTAGTTAAAATAGGTGAACAATAATGATGGACAAAAAGATTTATAAAACGAGTTATTTTAAAAAGATGTCAGCAGTTAGCGCTGTCGTGCTGGTGGGAATTGTTCTGGCGGTGATCATTCTCCGCATGGGGAAAAGATCTACGGTTGATGATTCCCATGAAAAGGGTGTCTTGCAACATGAGAGCGGTGAACAAGGAAAGGGAAGAGTTGAGATTACTCCTGAGGCGATACAAAGCGCAGGTATCGTTATTGAAACTGCAAGCCCTGTTCAGATGAAAATCATTCTTGAACTTCCCGGGGAGATTAAGCTCAATGCTGATAAAGTGATACATGTTGTGCCAAGGGTTTCGGGGATGGTAAGTGAGGTGCGAAAGAATCTAGGTGATGCCGTCAAGCAGAATGAGATTATTGTTGTTCTTAACAGTCGTGAATTGGCGGAACTAAAAAGCGCGTACTTGGCTTCAATTAAACGTGTAGAATTGGCTAAAGCGACATTTGAGCGGAAAGAGCGTCTCTGGAAACAAAAGATTTCTCCAGAGAAAGATTATCTTGCAAGCCGACAGGCATTAGCAGAAGAAGAGATAAATTTGCAGGCTGCAGCCCAAAAATTGTTGGCTTTAGGGCTTTCCCAGGGTGAATTGAACCGTATGTCTGAGATAACAGACAGAGGGCTCACCTGCTATGAGCTAAAAGCCCAGTTTGATGGTGTCGTAATTGAAAAAAGGATTGCAGTAGGAGAAGCTATCAAAGAGGATGCCGATATCTTTGTCATAGCTGATTTGTCGGCGGTTTGGGTCGACGTCACGGTGTATGCTAAGGATTTGAATATAGTGAAAGTCGGACAAAATGTTACCGTGAGGTCTAAGATGCTAGATTTCGAAGCGGATGGTATACTGACGTATCTCGGATCGCTTGTCGGTGAGCAAACACGTACTGCACGGGGGATTGTTGTTGTGCAGAACCCGGAAGGCCACTGGCGTCCAGGTCTCTTTGTGACTGTCGAAATTATTCAGGAGGAGGTAATAGCGCCGGTGGCTGTGTCCGTAGATGCGATCCAAACTTTACGCGATCAACCTGTAGTCTTTGTGCAGTGTGACAGTAATCAGTTTGAAGTTCGTCCAGTGGAATTGGGGAGGAACGACGGACGTTGGGTGGAGGTATTAAACGGCATCTCTCCGGGTGAGAAGTATGTTGCGCGCAATAGTTTTATCCTCAAAGCAGAACTAGGGAAGGGAGGGGTAAGCGAGAAGGATTAACTATTGGTATATGGTTATGCTACAAAATCCCTATTACACACCCCTAAATCCCCTCTTTTTAGAGGAGACTTATATTCCCCTCGAGTAAGAGTGGTAGGGGTAATTATCTCTCAAATAAACAAAATGGGTTTCATAGCCAAATTACATTGCTGTTAGATTCAGAAAGAGTCAGAACATGATTGAACGAATTTTAAAATTTTCAATCCGCCAAAGATGGATAGTCTTTATAGCAACACTAGCGGTCGCAGTTTTGGGTGTGTATAACTACCAAAAGCTTCCAATCGATGCCGTACCCGATATTACCAACGTCCAGGTTCAGATCAATACGGTAGCTCATGGATATTCCCCACTTGAGGTTGAGCAACGCATTACCTTTCCCATCGAGACAGCGATGGCTGGAATACCCTATCTAACTGAAACACGTTCGCTCTCACGATATGGGCTTTCACAGGTAACGGTAATTTTCCAGGATGGAACGGATATCTACTTCGCCCGTCAACTAATCAATCAACGCATGCAGGAAGTCAAAGGAAAACTCCCTCCCGAAATAGATCCAGTTATGGGACCGATTGCAACTGGACTCGGCGAAATCTTTTTGTGGACGGTTGAATCTAAAGCAAACACCCTGAAATCGGACGGCACACCTTATACACCCATCGATTTGAGGACTATTCAAGACTGGGTCATCAAGCCACAGCTACGTAATATTCCGGGTGTTACTGAAGTAAACTCCATTGGAGGTTACATAAAACAATATCACGTGACTCCTTATCCTGAAAAACTGATTGCCTATGGGCTGTCATTTCGCGATGTTCTCCAGGCACTTGCCAGGAACAACGCCAATGTAGGAGCAGGGTATATCGAGCACAGCGGAGAAGAATATCTGATCAGATCACCTGGACAGGTAGCCGACATCGAGGACATTCGTCAGATCGTCATCGATACTCACAAAGGAGTGCCCGTTTATATCAAGGACGTGGCAGGGGTCGTGCTCGGCAAAGAACTGCGCACAGGCGCAGCCGTTGAAGGTGGAAAAGAGGTTGTCCTGGGTACGGTCTTCATGCTTATGGGAGAAAATAGCCGAACGGTATCTAAAAGGGTAGCAAGTAAGATGGTTGAAGTGAATCGTACCCTTCCAGCGGGAGTTGTTGCCAAAACTGCTTACGACCGCACGGCGCTTGTGGATGCAACGATTAAAACGGTTACGAAGAATCTGGCCGAAGGTGCCCTCCTTGTCATAGCGGTACTGTTTCTCTTTTTAGGCAACATTCGAGCGGCGCTCATCACGGCTCTGGTTATTCCATTGTCCATGTTATTTACTATTACCGGTATGGTGAGTAATAAGGTGAGTGCAAACCTCATGAGCCTTGGGGCAATTGACTTTGGAATCATTGTTGATGGCGCTGTAATTATTGTTGAAAATTGTATTCGCAAATTGTCCGAAGAGCAACTTCGGCTTGGTCGGTTACTGACACGGACAGAGAGGCTCGAGGTTGTTTTTGATGCTTCGAAGGAGGTGCGAAAAGCAACCATGTTTGGCGAACTAATCATTATAATCGTCTATTTACCCATCCTGAGTCTGACAGGAATTGAGGGGAAGATGTTTTATCCCATGGCAATTACCGTGATCATTGCCCTCCTTGGGGCAATGGCCCTTTCCATGACCTTTGTTCCTGCCGCTGTGGCTTTATTCTTTTCCAGAAAACTTTCTGAAAAAGAAAACGTTCTCATGCGATGGGCTAAAAAAACATATACTCCTCTCCTGAATATGGCTATGTGTAACCAGGGATTTGTTATCGCGGCAACAATCGTTTTTGTTATTCTCAGCGGCCTTTTGGCAACACGTATGGGAAGTGAATTTTTACCGAGTCTGGACGAGGGAGATGTTCTGGCTCATGCCTTCCGTATTCCTGGAACGAGCCTATCACAGGCAGTTGAAATGCAGCACATTATCGATAAAAAGATCGAAGAATTTCCTGAGGTAG
>JAGWZR010000087.1 GCA_018968795.1 Planctomycetota bacterium
GGACATTGCCTTGCCAAACATTTCACGGGGAGGGTCGATTACGCCAATATAGTTCCCCAAACTCTTACTCATTTTTTTATTTCCATCGATCCCTTCTAAGAGGTTTGTAGTCAAAGCAACCTGCGGCTCCATGTCTGCATCCCTTTGCAAGTCTCTTCCCACAAGCAGACTGAATAGCTGGTCAGTTCCTCCCAATTCTACGTCGCTTTTTACCATGATAGAATCGTAGCCCTGCATGAGCGGATAGATGAATTCATGTACACTGATGGGGATGCCTGCATTGTAACGCTTGGTAAAATCGTCCCGTTCCATCATTCTGGCCACCGTCATCTTTGCAGTGAGTTGAATGACCTCGTGAAAGGTCATTGTTTTAAACCATTGACTGTTATAAATTACCTCTGTCTTTTTCAAATCCAGTATCTTGCCCGCCTGCGAGAGGTAAGTTTTGGCATTTTCTAAGACTTTTTCATACGTAATCATTGGCCGTGTCTTGTTTACTCCTGAAGGATCTCCTACTATTGCAGTATAATCGCCAATGATGAGGACGGCAGTATGCCCGAGCGATTGGAATGCACGCAGTTTATGGATAGGTATGGCATTCCCAATGTGAATGTCGGGTGCCGTTGGGTCTAGTCCTAATTTTATGCGGAGTGGTTTGTTTGCTTTTATTGACCTTGTAAGTTTTTTTATCAGTTCTTCTTTTGTGACAATATCTACGGATCCGCGCAGTATGATTTCTAATTGTTCCTCTACATCTTTAAACATAGTGCCTCCAACAAGTTTTCATTTATATGTTTGCTGTTAAGCGGAATTCTATTGGACTTTTATCTCTTTCACAGAGAGTGGATAAAGGAGTTCCTTGATATTGGGCAAATTCCAATTTTCACCTAGAATACAGGGACTTTTCCTTCTAAGAAATATTTAAAATAGAGTAAGAAAATCATGGTTAATGAATTATGTAAAATGTGCACAATAACAGAGGCGGCTAGGGTTTTCGTCTTTTCGTACAAATACCCAAGAAGCATCCCCAGAATAAATATCTGTAAAAACACAAACATGTCCATATGTACGGCAGCAAAAAGAAATGCGCTTGTCAGAATAGCGTATCGTTCCCCAAAATAATTTTTCAATGCCGATTGGAGAAATCCGCGAAATATGATTTCTTCTATAATGGGAGCGATGATAGTCCCAAAGAATATCAGGCAGACGAGGATGAATATTGATTTTTCTTCTAATAACCACTTTACAACATCTTGTATCTCTGGCGTTAGGCCGTAGAAGCTGGAAATCTGGTTGGTAATGAAACCCACAAGAATAATAAGGGGGAGCGTGATAAGATATCGTTTGACGCCTTGTTTTGTATTTTCTAGTAAATTGATAAGAGACAGACCCAAGGCTGCAATTGATTGACGATGTTCTATGCGAACAATATAAAATATATAGAGGCAAATGAGCACATTAACAAAAAGGGAAACGAAGAGAATCATGCAGCGTTGCCCAACATTGCTCAGTACGTTGAAACGAAATATTGCATTGATAATCCGTACAATTACAGGCATTCCGACAAACATGAGAATCATGTAGGCTAGAAAAACCTTTGTAACGTCCTTTGTGTTCCACCGACAATCAGGCGTATTCCTATGTTTTAGTTGGGTTCTATTCACTCTTGATGATCTGTACAAAAGCTTCTCTATGTCTAGGCCCGTCAAATTCACAAAAATAAATACCCTGCCACGTCCCTAAGGTTAATTTTCCATCCGAAATTGGGATCGAAGCTGAGGAACCCACAATCGTGGATTTGATATGAGCGGCAGCATTCCCTTCTCCATGGGTGTAGCTGTCATTCCACGGGACTATTTTGTTGAGTTCATTTACTATGTCTTTCTTGACAGAAGGATCGGCATTTTCGTTGATCGTAATAGCGGCCGTTGTATGGGGGACGTACACATGACATATCCCTTCTTTAATCACTCGCTTTTGTACGATCTGATTTATTTCAGAGGTTATATCAACAAATTCTGTCTTAGAGCGTGTCTTTAATTGAATCTTATCCATGCGACAATTTCTTCAATACAAGCTGTTTCAGAACACTCAGGCGGTCCTGTCTGAGGTATGATATGCCAGCGGCAGGTATTCCTTTCTGCGGCTGAGTCGAAGAATTTATAGATGACGCATATTTCAGGTAAACCTGCAGTTTTTATTCTATAGTATCGTAATTATTGAGGAATATTTTGTCAAATCTAATTACATGGATATGGAGGAAATCCAAACTCTGTAGAAGTGTTTGGTTGGTAACCGACAGGCTTTCCATTCGTGTCAATCCTCAATCTTTTTCCTATGATATAGTTGACGCAAAAAGAAAGTTGTCACCTTATTTAAGACGTTTGCTATATTATTTTTAAGGACTTTCCAATTTTTTCAAAATATTCTGTTGCCCGGACAAGGTCTTCCTTGCTGTGTGTGGCTGAAAGCATCACGCGGATACGCGCTCTGCCCATCGGCACCGTGGGGTAGCCAATAGCCTGCGCAAAGACGCCTTCTTCAAATAACCTTTGGCTGAATTCCTTTGCTGTCCTGGCGTCTCCTATTGTAACAGGGGTAATGGGCGTTTTTGTTTTTCCGAGGTTAAAGCCTGCCTGTCTCATCTTCTCATGGAAAAATGTGGTATTTCCCCAGAGTTGCTTGACCATGCCATCTGAAGCGATTAGCGTGTCTACTGCAACAATACATGCCGCCACGTCCGCCGCTGTTACGGCGCTTGAGAATAGGAAGGGGCGCCCCTTTTGTGTCAGATAATCTGTCAATCTTTTACTCCCCGCAATGTAACCGCCCACAACGCCGAATGCTTTTGACATGGTGCCCACCTCGATATCTACCTTGCCGTGCAGACCAAAGTGGTCAACAATCCCCCTGCCCCCTCGCCCCAACACCCCTTCTCCGTGGGCATCGTCCACCATAGTAATGGCCTCAAATTTTTCAGCAATATCCACGATTTCTGGCAAGGGCGCAATATCTCCCTCCATACTAAAAACACCGTCGGTGATAATGAGTAAGCGTTTGACTTTCTTTTCACCTGATAATCCTCCCTCTCCCCCCTTTACTAAAGGGGGGTTGGGGGGATTATTTTCACCAGATATTTTTGCCTGAAGATCTCTGGGGTTGCAGTGCTTATACCTCACGATCTTGGCCTTAGAAAGGCGAGCGCCATCAATGATACTTGCGTGGTTGAGTTCGTCTGAAAAAATAACATCTCCTTCTCCAACGATTGCAGGGATAACGGCAAGGTTTGCACAGAATCCAGATTGAAATGACAGGGCGCTTTCTACTCCCTTAAAGATCGCAAGTTTCTGTTCCAGTTCCTTGTGCAAGGTTGTTGTTCCTGCAATTGTCCTTACCGCCGCAGGTCCTACACCAAATACTTCGATAGCCTTTTGTGCAGCGGACTTCAATTGGAGATTATTGGCAAAACCCAGATAATTATTCGAGCAAAGATTCAGCACCTTCTTGCCGTCTACCATAATCCATGCACCCTGCGGTCCTTCAATCGTGCGGATGTTAATCAATAGTCCCGATTCTTTTAACTTGCTGAGTTCTTCAGTAATAAAATCAAGTTTGTCCATAACAATATATCTCTTTAATTTTAGCCGTGAATTATCACAAATCTTCACAGATACAAACAAAAAAGTTTTAAGAAAAAACGGGGAATATTTATGAAAAAATAATAAAGCACAGCGTAGGGGCATGGCACTCCGCGCCCCTATCATTATATTCCTTTTTTCTTAAATGGTTTTTATATTTTTTCTCATTCGTGGCTAAATAACATCTCTAAACATTTAAAATAACCTTCCCGCACTTCCCGTCTTTCATGAGTTTCATGCCCTTTTCGTAGTCCTTTAATGAAAACTGATGGGTAATAATGGGGAGTGGATCAACAAGTCTCGATGATAAAAATCTCGAGGTCTTATACCACGTGGAGAATGCCTTGCGGCCCGTGATTCCATATATGCGTATCTTCTTGAAGATAACCTCCTTGTTTAGGTCGATGTTAACGCGCCTTTCATAAATACCTAAAATAGACATCCTGCCGCCTGGGGTGATGATTTTTAGACCTTGATTTAGCGCCTGGTTATTGCCGGAAAATTCCAGGACAACGTCCACGCCGTTATTTTTTGTGGCTTCCATAACAAGTTGGGTAACGTCTTGTCTTCTGGGATTAATGGCAATATGCGCCCCCATCTTTTTACTGATAGCCAGCCGGTAGTTGTTGGGGTCGGAAACGATGATCAGTGAGGCGCCACATGCCCTGGCAATCCCCGTAGCGAAAAGCCCGATCGGCCCTGCGCCAAGGATTAAAACCGTTTTTGCCGCAACATCCTCAGCCAGTACAGTGTCAACGGCGTTTCCAAAGGGTTCCTGGATGGTTGCCCATTCGTCGGGAATATGTGGGTCATTCTTCCACAAGACATGTTCGGGTAAGGTGAGGAATTCGGCAAAGGCGCCGTCGTGATCGACTCCTAACAATTTGGAATTTCTGCAGACTTCTGAATAGCTGTTATTACATTGATAGCAATGCCCGCAGGTGAGATGACTCTCGGCAGAGACCCGATCCCCAATTCTTACCTGAGTGACTTCACCGCCGATTTTTGTAACGTACCCAACGAACTCATGCCCAGTAATGCGGGGTGGCGTGAAGCGGTGCTGCGCCCAGCGCGTCCAGTCGAAGATATGCACGTCTGTGCCGCAGATCGAGGCAATCTTGACTTTAACAAGCACATCCCTGAGTCCCAGCTTTGGGACGGGAACGTCTTTATATTCCATTTCCTTTGCTCGTTTTGTTTTAACAACAGCCTTCATTCGATAAAATTCCTTTGTTTTTGTCCATGTTGCATAGACAGGTTTCAAACCTGTCTCTACGTTACTTAACCCTGTTCGCATCGGTTTTCTCAGACGGCCAGTAATAGGCGTCCGGGGTGTTGCGGGCGCCAAAGATGGCAGTACCGACGCGTACCATGTTTGCCCCTTCCTCAATTGCTATCTGGTAATCTCCTGACATGCCCATAGAAAGATATTTCATCTGTACCTTGTCGATCCCTTCTTTGATAATATTGTCATTTATTTCTTTTAATGTTTTAAAACACTTGCGAATTTTTACCTCGTCTTTCGTAAACAAGCCAATAGTCATGAGACCATATATCTTTAGCGTACCGTATTTGGCGGTCTGTTTTACCAGTGAAATAGCCTCTTCTGGCGTAACGCCGTATTTGCTTTCCTCATGAGAGGTGTTGACCTGAATCAGGATATCCATGGAGCGTCCTTCCTGCTGGAGTCGCTGGTCTAGTTTTTCTACGAGAGATAAGCGGTCTACGGAATGGATCATGTCTGCAAATTTGAGAACGTCCTTGACCTTATTCGTTTGAAGATGCCCGATAAAATGCCATTCTGCATCCTCCTCTTTTAGCGCTTCGTATTTCTTCAGCGCTTCCTGTATTTTATTTTCTCCGATGATACGCCCGCCGGCCTTAATGGCTTCGCGTATCCGTTCCGTATCCACTGTTTTCGTGGCCATAACGAGGATAATATCTTCTGACCGTTTGCCTACCTTTACGGCTGCATTGGCAATGTTTTGTTTTACTTGTTCCAGATTTTCCTTAATTGACATATATTCTCCTTAAAGACTTAACCACAGAGTGCACAGAGAGAAACTTTACATACCTTATTGTTCGTATACTTTCTTTATTTTCCTATCTTTGACTTCCAACAGTTCCTTATATAAATGTTCTATTTTTACTATTGTATCTTTAATATCAAAATAAGCCTTTAACCGTTGATAGCCGCTTTCAGCCAGTTGTCTGGCCAGAGTTGAGTCTTTTATAAGTTTAATAATAGTGCCAGCCAATTGCTCAGGGTCTTTGGGTGGAACAAGTATCCCTGTTTCTCCATCCAGGACAACTTCAGGTATGCCACCTACATTTGTTGCGACAATAGGGCATTTCATGGCCATTGCCTCCAATAATACAACGCCGAATCCCTCATTGATGGATGGAAGGACAAACAGATCGCTTGCCGAAATGATTTCAGGGACATCGGTACGCATTCCTAAGAAGAGCACGTGGTTTTCTAACCCTAAGGTCTTTGTCTGCACGAAAAGTGCTTCTTTCAGTTCGCCGTCTCCGAGAAATACCAGCCGTACGTTTGGTATCTCTTTAACTACGCGGGCAAAGGCGGTAATCAGGTAGGTGTGACCTTTTACGGGCACAAGTCTTCCTGCTGTTACAACTACAAAACAATCATTTCCAATACCGACTTCCCGTCGTTTCTGTGTTCTATCGGTCTTTCTTTTTTCAAGCGCTTGTATATCAACACCATTGTAAATATACTCAAATTGTGATGGATTGCCAATTCCAGCCTTTGCATAAGGTTCAATGCCGCTTTTTGTCAAGGTAATAATTTTATCGGTAAATTTGGCGGCAAACTTTTCGAGCCATGTGAAGAAACAGGTTTTGACCTTTCCAAAGTATCCCTCAAAGATGTCCCCGTGAGGAGAATAAATAATGCACCTGCCGTTTGCCAACCTCGCCGCCAGACGCCCAATAAAACCGCCCTTTGAGGTGTGACAGTGGATAATATCGTAACCGCCCTTGCGAACCAGAAAATAAAGTTTCAGGAGGGTAATTAAGTCCAGAAATAGATGAATATCCCGAACAAAGGTTGGAATGACAAATACCCGGAGACCGATATTCTTTGCGTATGAAATCATATCATTTTCTGGTTCGCTTGCAATTCCCGTTGCGATATGATGCTCGAATTGTTTTGCGTCACAGCGGCGCAATACTTCAAGGAGGGCGGATGGCGCGCCACCCTTTTCGAGGCGTGTAATTACATGCAGTACCTTGATCTTTTCTGTTGGTTTATAATGGTTCATCCGACTCGCGAGGCAAAATCTCAGACACTTGAAAAGCAAAATAACTCAGGTTCCGTTTCTTTAATTTTTTTGTTCTCCCTTCTTGTCTTCATGTGGATGAAGCAAATTTCACAAATATAGGGTTGGAAAGTATGCGTGAAGGGCCGTCGATATCCAGGCGGTAATAAATCATTTCGCCGGGTTTGACAGATTTGTCTTCGTAGGATATATCTGTGTTTCCGCTAGATTCAAAACGATGTATCACTTCGCCGTTCCGAATAATATCTATTTTATATTTTGTGTCCTTTGCTGTTTCAGGCAGAGAAATATGGAACTTCAGCATCGGGGGTTTGCTTGTTTGAAGTGTCTCGCCCATATATGTCTTTTTGGATTGAGCTGCGTCTTCGATTGTAAACTTGTCCAGAACCAGGGTAGGGGTTTTTTCGGTATACAAATGAAGCGCATACATTCGGCCTGTTCTGAGCGCCTCTATGACGGTCTTTTCGTTTTTTTCTTTTAATAAAAATACCGTTTGCGAATCCCTAATGGAGAATGTGGTTTCATCTCCAAAATCTACCTCTCCTATAGCCCAAATAGGACGTTCGCGCTCTCCTTTACAATACTGATTAAGGACTCGATCCCATATACCCCCTGGCGGCGCTATAAATTTAATTCCTTCTGCAAATGCCGCAAAACCGGTGTAATTTTGCGCCTTGAGCAGGTCTTCGTAATAAGGTTTTGTCATAAGCCTGATACCATTTAATTCCGTATTCTCATCTTTTGTTGACTCCGGATG
Organism: Planctomycetota bacterium; assembly: GCA_018968795.1. Lineage (GTDB taxonomy): Bacteria > Planctomycetota > Brocadiia > Brocadiales > Brocadiaceae > REEB58. The sequence goes on from JAGWZR010000087.1 coordinate 7,698, forward strand.
CGCCCAGAAGGTTATGCCGCCCTGTGAGTTGACATAGTCAATGACTCTTTGATAGGGCGCTATTCCTTGGTCGCCGTGATACTGGTCATACTCTGGTGATTTGAAAGGAAAATTGTTTGTCAGGAGGATGGCGCCTAACAAAAAGCAAATTGCACCAAGAGGTTTACCACCGGAATGTGCCATGGCTCCTGAAAACAAAAGGCAACCGAAAATTAAAAAACAGATAGGCCATAGGCTAACTAAGGTTTCAGGGGTGACCCTTCTGGGGTAACCATTTCCGACCGAAGGGAGATTTTTATAGTTTGCAGCACTATTCAGTCCCATCACAAGAATGTGTTTATGTCCATTTATCAGAGCCAGGTTTTTTTTGAAATAGCTTCCCTTCCACCAATAGAAGGGAATTGCTTCAGCGCCATGCATGACTAACATGTCTGGATACTTTTGATTTAATCCATTGATGGTATTAATGTAGTTAGCTTC
>JAGWZR010000390.1 GCA_018968795.1 Planctomycetota bacterium
TCCATGATGCGAGAAATTAATGATTCCAGCGGCTTTGAATCTTATATCAATTACGTTTACGAAACCTTCCTGAGTCTTTTTGATAAAAGTTCCTACCGGATAGTTGAGAGTTATCCCGACTATATTTATAATACCCCCGATCTCGTAAAACTCGCTGGAAGAAAGTATGAAAAGAAAAGAAACGAAATAAATTCCTTTAAAAAACATTACGACGCTTCCTTCGAAAAATTCCACTCCAAACATATCGCCGACGCCCTCCTTATGATCGACCAATGGAAAAGGGAGAAAGTCCACGAATCGAACCTTACAAACCACGGCGAAAGCCATTATCGGTACAGCCTTATCCACGAAGCAGAAGCAGCTAAATGTGCGATCATATTTTCAGAAGAATTGGGACTAAATGGAGCAATCATCTCAATCGATGGTCGCATTGAGGGTATCACGCTCGGCGAATGCATCGCACACAACACAGCTTCAGTTCTCATAGAAAAAACCAACAACAAATTCCATGGCATGCCACAATATATCTACCAACAATTTTGCGCCAGCGATTTTTCTGATGTTGCATACATCAACGCAGGCGAAGATTGGGGTATAGAAGGACTGAGAAGGGCAAAGATGTCGTATCATCCTTGTAGCCTCGCAAAAAAATTCCTTATTTACGAAAAATAATACGTTGTGAATTATTGCAAGGCAAACCTTTTGGATCTTTTGGCTATTGAACAACTGGAAAAGGATTGCTTCCCTGAAGAGGCATTTCATCGGCGACTGATCAAAAATTTATTAATCAATCCAAAATCCATTGTTATTAAGGCTGCAACACCCTCAGGAAAAATTATTGGCAATATTATTGGCATCACAAAAAAGGAAAATAACTTGCTAGCAGGCAGGATATATTCTCTGTGCGTTCTCGGAAAGTATCGGGAAAAGGGCATTGCCACTCGTCTCGTTCAACTCATGGAAGACGAATTTTCCTTAAATGGTATTAAGAAAATTAAACTGGAAGTCAGTACCTCGAACACCGTCGCTCAACGGTTTTATAAACAGCTTGGATACTCGATGTCAGCCATCGTTTTGCCGGGCTTTTACAATGATGGTACTGATGCCTTAGTTATGATCAAATGCCTTCCATTAAATTACACCGATAACTATTACACTCCTTTTTAAAATTTAATTGCATTTAAAAAATTATTTCTGTATAGAATCAAGTTTTTCAATGCCCTGTTTTTTGAATTTATATACGACAACCTATGGTTGAGCATTTATTTATCCTAACGATGATTTTGTACGCTGTGGGCGCCCTGTTCGCCTTATGTTTCTTCAAGTGGCAAGCGGTTGGAAATTATATTTCGCTTGTTTGTGCAGGTATTGCCTCTTGTTTCAGTATCGCTCTGTCTGTAGTTGTGTTGTTTAACGGCACTGTAATACGTTTTGATTTCTTAATATATCACGCCATTATAAAATATAATTTTTTATTAGACCCACTCTCCTCATTTTTTATGCTTGCCATATCTGTTATTGGTCTTATAGCCGCTATCTATTCATTAGGTTATACGAGGTTGTACGTAAATAAACGCGATACCCGGTTCTT
>JAGWZR010000088.1 GCA_018968795.1 Planctomycetota bacterium
AGGGGATATATGGAAAGGGTTATTGGCGTTAATGACATTCAGAATTTGGGTCTGTTGGGCTCTGAATATACGGAGTTTGATTTGTATGATGCTTTTATGATGTACTTGATTTTGAATGATACGTCAGATAAGGGTCATGTTGTTTTGCAAGATGGCGATTATATGCTTAATAGTGCTAGTTGTTTTGGGTTGAGTAGCTGGACAGTTTGAATACTTTCGTTTATATAAGGAAAAGATTTTCCGTGTTAGAGGAATTTGTAAAGCAGAAAGCATATTATTGTACTAATTGAAAGGATATACGCATGATAAAAAACACATTTTTTATATGTCCCAACTGTGGTAATACTAAAAAATTTAAAGTATTTACAAGTAATTTCCAGGTTATAGAACAATCTCCTGAACTTAGAATACGCGAGCAAGAAAGCGGAGTTTTACCTAACTTACGACAGGACGACAACTATGTTGAATGCCAATTGTGTTTTAAGAAATCAGCGTATGATCTGGCGGTAGATCTCGGTAAAAAATATACGGCATTTCAAGTACTATAATTTTTCAGAAAGATTCATGATCGATGCGGTTTTAAGGGTAACGTAAAGGTGAAGGTGCTTCCCTTTCCGTATTCACTCTTTACCCATATCTCGCCTCCATGTAATTCGACCAGACGTTTTGTAAGTGTCAAGCCCAGACCTGTCCCCTCATACCGGCGCGCATACGAAGCATCTAATTGACGAAACGCCTCAAATATTTTGTCCATGTCCTCGGATTTGATGCCAATGCCCGTGTCAGTTACGGCAAATTGAATGTGTTGATTTGTAAGCTTTGCATTAATTGTAATCCTGCCATTCTCAGGTGTAAACTTAACGGCATTGGATAATAGATTAAACATAATTTGTTTAAATTTTACTTTGTCTGCTGATATAGAAGGAATGTCCCCTTCGATGTCGGTGTGTATGCGGATGCCTTTCTTATCAGAAAAACCTACGATTGTATTCAGCACTTCGTCGACAGCGTCTTTTATAGGAAATTCTTCGTACTGAAGCTCTAATTTTCCAGCCTCAATCTTTGAGAGGTCGAGGATGCTATTAATCATATTGAGCAAGTGTTGCCCACTGCTGTGGATATCTTCCACATATTCTTTTTGTTCTACCGCAAGTGTTCCGGCGATTTCATCCCTCAAAACCTCGGCGAAACCAATGATAGCATTTAACGGGGTGCGAAGCTCGTGCGACATTGTTGCCAAAAACTCTGATTTGAGTCTGTTGGCTTTTTCAAGCGCGATGTTTGACCTCTGAAGCTCCTCTGTTCTTTCTGCAACCTTTTTCTCCAGTACGACGTTCAGGTCTTGAAGCCTTGTAATCCGCATGAAATCAAGCCATGAGGTTACGTCTTCGTATTCGGCAACATTGAGTCCTTTTTTTTCTTCCTCAGGACTTACCCGTATGCCTACGATTTTCTTAAGACACCAGAAAAAGAGCATCCCAAGTCCAAATGACCACACAAAGGCAACCCCAACGCCCAATGCCTGTATGCCCAGTTGATGCAATCGGTTGCCACCCTCTACCAGAAGGGTGGATTTTTCGGCAAAGGGAGCAATGCAGAGGGTGCCTATAACACCACCCACTCCATGAACAGCAACGGCAGCAACAGGGTCGTCAACCTTTAATATCTTTTCAATAAAGTCCTGAGCCAGGATTGCAACGACACCCGTAATAAGGCCAATATAAACAGCGCCATCTGGATTTACCCTGCTTGAACCTGCAGTTATTGCGACCAGGCCAGCCAGTACTGCCGTAAAAAGTTTTCCAGCATCGAGTCTCCTTTCAGTCGAGTAATTAAATATCAGCGCCGAAACTCCAGCAGCGGCAGCAGCGAGGTTTGTGTTTACAATGACGAGGCCAATATCCGCACTGGCACGCAAAAGGCTTCCACCATTAAATCCGAACCAGCCAAACCAGAGGAAAAAAGTACCTAATGTGGCCAACGGAACGTTGTGTAATCCCATGGGATTTGAAGAACCATCAGGATTGTACTTGCCAATTCTTGGACCTAAAACCATAGCCCCTGCCAGGGCAAACCATCCCCCAATGGAATGTACCACCGTGGAGCCTGCAAAATCAATAAATCCCAATCTTCCTAACCAACCAGACTGTCCCGGATAAAAGAGGTTCCCCCACGCCCAGTGACCGAACATTGGATAGATAACAGACACTGTAAATGCGGGACCAATGACATTAGGAATGAAACTTGAGCGTTCTGCTATGGCGCCTGACAATATGGTAGAGGCTGTAGCGGCAAAGACCAATTGATAAAAGAAAAAGGTATACGATAGACTACCGGTATGTGTCGCCACTCCACTGGCAAAGAAATGGTTCGTCCCAATCCAGCCCATATAACTTGCACCAAACATCAACCCAAATCCTACGACATAAAACGCTAGGGAGGATACAAGGAATTCCACCAGATTTCTGATAGAAATACTAATGGCATTCTTGGATTGAGAAAAGCCTGCCTCATACGAGGTAAACCCCATTTGCATGAAGAATACCAAACAGGCAGCTACCATAACCCAGACGTGATTGATATTTAGTTGAATGTTTTCCATCGTTTGATTTTTCTTAAACAGACGATACTATTTTGTAGGAGAGATTTCAAGGAATCTTTATCGGTTCTGCTTTTCTTCACGGGTAGAATTGTTTTTTGGGTTTTGTGATATTAAAAGTTTTGTAGGTTCGGGGACTGTCCTGAGGCTGAGATTATCATACCAACCAGCTACATTTCCATGTGGCCAATCCTGTCGTGTTTCGGTAAAGACGGTAATCACATCTTTTGTGGGAAGGATCATAATGGAAAATTCCATCCAAGACGAAACAGTGTTACCGCTGATATAACTTTTATTTGTCGCGGTGAAGGCAAGTGCTGGATTCCAAGAATTGTCCAGAATTCCTATGATGGTCACATCACCAATATCATCACCATAAAATGCCATCTGACCTGTTAAAATATACGGGGTATTTACTATAACCTTAACTTCTTGGTATAAACCTCCTCTGGCAGTTCCGTTAGAACTAACCTGTTGTGTCAAAGCGAAAGAACCGCTTGTGGCTGGCGGTACAGGAGTTCCAATAGTACCGGGGATTGCAATGGTCACATGGGTGGGCGATTCTACAGGAGCGCCATCGCCGTCCCATGGATAGGTTTCCCAGTACTTCCAGCCCGTTGTGTCTCCTGTTTCAAAATTGCCATTTTTGAGTAATTCTTCGGCTGGCAATGAGCGTGATATGAATAAAATAAGCATTAAGGTGAGTGAAATGAGTTTCATATTTCTTGAGAAAGAAAAGGTTCACCTTTGCAAAAAGATAGTAACGGAGTTACGTTTGAAAAAAACCAGAGTTAATTTCTTTTTGGTTTTAATCTTTTATAAATTGCGTACTCGGCATCTGCTTCTTCTTTCATTCCTTTTTTATCATACGCAATGCTGAGATTGAAATGGGCAATGGCGTTATTAGGGTCCGCTGCAATGGCTTTTTTATATTCTTCCATTGCAGCATAATACATCCCTTTTCGCAGGTAAAGATCGCCTTTTTCGTTGTATGTAACTGAGGTTTTCGAATCAAATTTGTTAGTAGGGTAAAATTCTTTATTCGGGTAAGATTCCTTTCTTTCAATCGTGGGTTTCTTTTCTTCCGTGAAAGGTTGAGGTATTTTAGACGGAGATGAGGCAAATCGGTAATCTTCCACTATAGGCACGGATAATGACACGATCTTAATGTCTCCTGCACGCAGTAAAATTATTTTGGTTTTTTTGCCAGAGGTGTTTGCAATTGTTCGTGTTAAATGTTTCTTATTTTCCACTTTTATCCCATTCCATTCGGTAATGAGGTCTTGTACCTTAATGCCGGCATTTGCCGCAACGCTTCCCGGCAGGACACTAACAACAATCGCACCATTTTGAGATTTTTTAAATCCAAACCAATCTCTGTTTTCTTTGTTAAGGTTACAAAACAGAAGTCCTAAAGGGTCGTGTGATTCTACAAACTCAATTGCTGTGCCATTACACCACGAGGTACTCCTTACGCCATAATCTGTTCCACCTAACTCTCCGTATCCTTTCCATGTTTTTGAAGCTCCTGTATCGTATTGGACATTAATTACAGCCTGCGCCCCGACGGCGCTGGCTTTTTCTCTTATCTTCTTAGCCAAAATATCAAATCCTGAAAAACCAACCTCGCCCAGGCTGACTTCTCCCAACTTTTTGTAAGCGACATCGATATCGCCGGCACAGACAAACATTTCTTCATTTTTCTGTGGATAAGAAGGATGTGCGCCTTTTTTAGGCTCGAGGGTCTCGTCTTTCTTGAAGAAATGATAGGAACCACAACCCGTTACAAAAACAATGAGAACACTAAAGATAAGCGTTTTGGTATTCATTCTTTTCTGTTTTCCCTTATAAAGTTTGGCTTAATTTTCAGTTTGATATTGACTAAAATGATGGTAGAAATGGGCCTCTTTATTATCCACAGTTTCTCAGCATAAAATATTTTTCCACAGGGTGTGATACATTTACAAGCACCTTTTGCCCTGCATTTGCTGTTTCAATAGGCTCATTATATTCGTTCCTGAGATTTACCAATAATTGGCTAAAATCTTCGTTCAAACGCCTTCCCATTATTTCGATGGGAGTGTTGTTGAAAATCCGGTTTTTTACAAAGACCTCTGCTTGGCCATCAGAAAGGACGTTGTTAATCATACCAAGATAATCATATTCTTTGATATAGAAATTTCCAGGATGCGTTGTTTGTCCATTATACCCCTGATTCCCAAAAAAGAATCCCGTTCCATATTCCCTGTGACTAACTTTTCCAAGCTCAGATACCCATCTCTGGTCATATACATACCCATCCGGATTTGCAAAATAACGATCAAGCGCCTCTCTATATACTCTTGTCACAGCGGCAACATAATATGTACTTTTCATTCGGCCTTCAATCTTCCATGCAGTAACTCCTGCATGGACTAGCTCTGGAATATGTTTGATCATAGAAAGGTCCTTGGCGCTCAAAATGAATGTGCCACTTTCATCCTCCACTATAGGGTACGTCTCATGCGGTCTTTTTTCTTCTTTTAAGACGTATTGCCATCGGCATGAATGAGCACAGTCTCCTAAATTTGCGTGTCGGTTAGCCATAAAACTACTCAGGAGGCAACGTCCAGAATATGACATGCAGATAGAGCCATGTACGAACGCCTCAGTTTCTATTTCGGAATTTTCCGTAATTTCTTTAATTTCTCCAAGGGTCAACTCCCTCGCAAGCACCACCCGCTTTATTCCCTGTTGCCGCCAGAATTCAATGGATTTTAGGTTGGTGGTATTGGCCTGTGTGCTAAGATGAATGGGGATATGCGGCGCAATTTCTTTAGCTGTTAGGAAAATGCCCGGGTCTGAAACGATCAAGGCGTCTATTGGAATTTGAGAGAGCTTTTTCAGATAAGGGCGTACTCCAAGGATATGATAATTGCGCGCAAATATATTTAACGTAATATAAATTTTTTTATTTCGCTCGTGAATCCATGTCGTTGCCTCCTTAATTTCTTCTAGGCTCAGATTGGTAGCGCCCATGCGTAGGTTAAAACCCTCTCCGCCTGCATAGACTGCATCGGCGCCGTATTCAATTGCCGTTTTAAGTTTTTCAATATCCCCAGCGGGTGCAACCAATTCAGGTTTCTTCTGTAACAGAGTATTTTTTATCATGATATTAGGCTATGCGGTATTATTTGAAAATAAGCTTAAAAAGTTCTGAGTTTATAGATGCTCTTTGTTTTTTATTTTAATCCTATCTAAGTAATCCTGCAATATCAATTGGGCGGCGATCATGTCAACTCGATCCTTTCGTTTTTTTCTAGAAAGGTTTCCTTCCAACATGGCTCTCTGTGCCCTTACGGTGCTGAGTCTTTCATCGATAACACTTACGGGAAGGTTGCTGTGTTTTTTTAGTAAATCAACAAAAGCCAAGACCTCCTGTGCTTTCTCGCCCAATGAATTATTCATGTGTTTTGGTAAACCAACAACAATCTCTCCAACCTCTTTTTCACGGATGATATTTAATATTTTTTGCATGTCTTCTTGAATGTTGGTACGTTCTATGGTAGGCAATCCTTGTGCCGTAATTCCGAGCGGATCGCTTATCGCTATCCCTATTCGTTTTTCGCCGTAGTCAATTCCTATAATTCGCATGGAGTAAATTTTAGGCTTTATGAATATCCAATGTACGATAATAGAATCCCAGTGCCAATTGGGATAAGTAAATTGTCTAGTGACTTAAGGGGTAATGACTCAATAATACTGGAAAAGAAGGCAGCGAGTAAAGCAGGAAAAAAAGGCAAAAAGGTATATCCACAAAAGAAAGCCACAAACAAGGCAGCAGAAGAACCTTCAATGCTTTTTTTTATGTTATAAGGGATTCGATGATTACCGATACTTCTGCCAACCATTGTAGCGGCGGTATCGGCGAAAGCAACAATCAGGATAACGGCACTTGCAATGAGAGGAGAAAAAAATAACAAAGATAAACAAACTCCCAAAGCCAAAGTCACTGGCCCGAGTGTGAAATCACGTTCCTCCACCTTGCGGATGCTTGCCCTCGTAATTCCCGTAAGTATTGGCAACGAATATCCGTTTATCCTCAGACACTCAGAAATCATATAAAGAATCAATGAGGAAAAAAGCGCCATGAGTGTTGTATGGTAAAAAGAACTTGAAAATATGGGCACAAATGCAGCAAGGATATGCAAGAGTTTCCTTCGGATTTCTTGTCGCCAGGAGTGTGTGTATTGCTTGCGCATGCCTGCAAATAGCGTGTTGTGAGTATCAGCATCTTCGATATCAATAATATCCAGCACCTCTGCTAGGTTATTACTGTCAATTAAGTATTGAGCCTGCTGTCTTACCGAATAGTGAGCATTAACACCGATATTAATACCCGCTTTTCGCATGATATCCAGGTTGTTACGATCGTCCACAAGGACAATAGTGTCTTTCCATGTAAGGTTGTTTTCGTTTAGTATCTCTTCAATAAGACACTCTTTCCCAGCCGATCTACAAAGATGTCCAACCACGTCGCCTGTCAACCGCGTGTTATTTATACCAATTTCCACACCATATCCATTATTCGCTGATAATTTAGCTGCAAGGTCTTTTACGAATAAATCTGGTACTCCGCTGCTTATGAGAACTACTAAATAACCATGATTGCGGAGGGCCTCGATCGTTTCCCGTGCATGCATGATAAGGGAGATATTTTTATAAATCATGTGGGCTTGTTCAAGCGTAACGCCCCTAAAACTCTTATATACCCTTGTAAGCAACTCTTCGATAGATATTTTATTTATGTTAAAAAGAAGGCATAACATTGCAGTTCGTATGTATGCCAATGTCCCAAGGCGGCGTGATAAATGTAAGATAAATTGTCCTTTAAATAGGACGCCATCGACATCCATTATGACAAGCTTTTTTATGGCTGTATTTACCACGTATCCTCTTGGAAAATCGAGGTTATAGTAAGTAATCAAGATGAGTAAATCCGCTGTTTACTTACTTTCTCAAGTTGCAGTCTAGGTATAAAAATCCCCCTTAGTTCCTGGTGTAGGAAAGGAAGAAAGGGGGTTGTAATCACTCCGTTCGCAATGACATCTACATATCAAATTATTTATAACATTTATTATAGATAATCCTCTCGCGATACGGCGGATCAAAATATTCGCGCTACAATTCCTTTGATAATACTTAATCCAAAAAATACAATTACCGGTGAAAAATCTATGCCTTTGAAGGGTGGGATCAATTTTCGCACAGGGTTTAATACGGGGTTTGTGATTTTATAAAGAAACTGTATGGCCTGATTGTATGGATTATGCGGTACCCATGACAGTACTATTCTGACGAGTATCGCAATTTCATAAAGACCAATAAGCTTGCCTAAAAGCTCTCCCATAGAGGCTCCTTCTTTCTGTAAATAGAGGAATCATTGTCGGCGATTTATGCCATATTTTAAATGAACGAAATTCTATCACAGCTCGATTCTTAGAGCAACAAAAATGTAAGGGAGTAGATATCTATGGTTAGGTATGATTGCTTGAAATAT
>JAGWZR010000391.1 GCA_018968795.1 Planctomycetota bacterium
CATACGAAATACCAATAGCTGCTACAATTAAAAGGATAATGGTTGTTTTAAGTTTCATATCTAATTCTTTCCTCTCGCTTTTAGATCATACAGTTGAACCAATGACAAAATCAGCATTACGCGGCGTGTCCAAGTTAGCGTCGCCTCTTCCACCAGACGAGACTACCAATAATGATTGGTACCACAGGAATCCCAGCAATTGAAACCCAGAAGATAAAGTTCATCTGGACTGGGCTAATTGTTGCCTTGCGGAAATCAGGCGGTTTGGCAGAAATACCAAGTTGTGTTTCCTTTTTGGCTAACCAGTTAATGGAATTGCGAAATAAGTCTGCATTCCCAGGATTCTCTATATATTCGTTCGTAGCAAAATTTGCGTCTCCAAAGACTACCAATCGAGCGCCTTGGGGTTTAGCCTTCGGGTCATTAGCCATTTCGGGATGCGATTGAGTTACAGCCTTTGGTAATTCTTTTACCTGTGAAGCCACAGCCAGGGAGACAGGGCCCTGCAAATCAACGTCTACGTTATACTCAGGTTTTTTCTGCCGTAAATTTGCAACATCAGTTTCTCCCCATGACCCTTCAGGCGCATGCATGAGCACGGTAGCCTGATACGGCATCTGGTCGTTAGGGGGCGCAGCATCAACAGCACATGCGCCAAAAAAGATGGTATTAAAATTTTTCAGATCATTGGTAATGCGATGATCCGCATATTCATCCTTGCCCACGTAGATTTCTGCGACGGTCTGCAAACCAAAAAGGGGCATATTGACTTTGTTATAAACAACGACGTCGTCACGGACTACAATGCCGTATTCCGCCAATAACGTCTTAAATCCGGTGGGCATATTCGGACTCAAAGCAGGCTCTAGCATAAGTAAAAGTTTCCCTTTGTTCTCAAGATAATTACGTATAATGTTTAACTCTTCTGTCAAATATGCCTTGCTAGGCCCTGCAATTACTAGGACATCACAATCATCCGGAATTTTTTTAACGTTCAAAATGTCGAGTGGAGCGATGCGGCAGTTATCCCGCTTCAGCGCATTGGCAATTCCGGAGATTCCTGAACGGTCGTAATTTTCAAACAGTAGTTCGCCATGACCCGTAACGAAATAGATAGCCGTTTGCTTCTCTTGCGTAACGTTGAGAACGGCTTCAGTAAATGCCTCCTCTCCCTTAAATTTGAAGGGATACTGCTTCTCTATAACTTCGCTTTGCTGTACATGCTTGCTGTGCTCACCGCATTCAAATACCACCGTATTTAACTGAAGATCGCCAAGGTTGAGGCGTTTTGCCAATTCCTCAACCCTAGTGCGATTTCTTAACGGGTCAATGCTTTCCACTTTAATCTTATTTGAGTGGTAGGCATACTCTTTCAAGACATCCGATATCTGTTCATAAAACATTTCTCCGGGATTAAAAAGAGTAGTAATGACAATCGGTTTGTCAAGACCTTTCAAAATGTTTTTAGTCTTGGGTGAGAGAGAATATTTACCGGCGGCAGTAAGATCCAAACGCTCATAATGCCTATTGTTTAAAAATCCAACAATCGCAAAGATGCACGCTGCAAAGATAGACATTATGGCAA
>JAGWZR010000392.1 GCA_018968795.1 Planctomycetota bacterium
CGTGAGCGAAAATCGAAGATAGCCGAATGTATCGAGAAATGCAGGATTACAGACGTACAAAATCAGATTGTAGGCACCCTTTCTAAGGGATATCGTCAGAGGGTAGGTTTGGCTGATACCCTTGTCCACGACCCAAAAATCTTAATCCTTGACGAACCAACAATTGGACTCGATCCCAATCAAATACGACAAGTAAGGCAATTGATAAAAGAATTAGGTGAAAAACACACCATATTGCTATCTACACATATTTTACCCGAGGTTGAGATAATATGTGGTCGGGTAATTATCATTAATAAAGGTAAGATAGTCGCTATGGATACGCCAGCCAATCTGTCCACTCAGCTTAGGGGTGGAAATAATGTCATATTGGAAGTGCGCGGTAATGGCGAAAAGATCAAGAATGCCCTGTCCATCATTAACGGTGTAACAAAAGTTGTATGGCATGACAGGGGTGAAATCAATAATTATACCGTAGAGGCAGAAAAGAGCATGGATATTCGGGAAGATATTTTTTCAACGGTTATAAAAAATAACGGAATTATTCGAGAAATGAAACAAGCCCCAATTACACTAGAAGAAATATTCCATCAGATTACTATGCAAGAGCAGGAGGTAACAGCATAAATGACAAGTGTAAGTACCGTATTCCAAAGGGAAATTAACGCTTATTTCCTATCTCCGGTTGCGTATGTTGTTATCGCAGTATTTATGGTCTTTTCAGGTTATTTTTTTTCCGTTATGCTTGGCATAACTCAAGAGACTACGCTGCGGTACAGTCTAGCCTATACGCAATTTATTCTTTCGATACTGACCCCCGTCATTACCATGAGATTATTTGCTGAAGAAAACAAGACGGGGACGATTGAGCCTCTCATGACAGCGCCTGTTACCGATTTTGAAGTAGTATTTGGAAAATTTTTAGCAGCTTGGGCGCTTTATAGCGTGATGGTTGTCCCAACCGCTTTTTATATTATATTTTTAGCATGGACAGGTAATCCTGATTATGGTGCGATAGTTGCCAGTTACATTGGACTGATTTTAATGGGAGGCCTCTTTGTGTCTATTGGACTGCTCGTGTCCGCCGTTACAAAAAATCAAATTGTCGCAGGGGTTATTGGAATTGTTGCATTACTCATTTTATTGGTTATCGGATTGGCTAGTGCTGGGGGTGAAGGATGGTTCTATAATGGCCTGAGATACATTGGTACCTATGACCACTGGGACACCTTTACGAAAGGAATTGTGGACACAAGAGATGTGGTTTACTACGTTAGTTTTACCGCATTGCTCATATTTGTAGTTGTACGCATTGTTGAAAGCAGGAGATGGAGATGAGCGCTTTGAATGGTAAAAAGAAAGATTGGTTTGATCAGTTTAGTGGTTATATTATCCTAGCAGGAATCGTTGCCGTTGTGGCAGGTTTTGGCATATCGAGAATCTTCAACTCGTGGGGGATGTCCTCTTTTATACCGATCGGTATTGGAGGTGCCGTTATTATCGTATTTAGCACCCTCGTAGCTATTCGAAATAAATGGTTTTCCACAGAGGCTTCGAAGAGGAA
>JAGWZR010000393.1 GCA_018968795.1 Planctomycetota bacterium
AAACCATAGTTATAGTACTCGGCAGCGGTCATTTTCCCCGGTAATTTGATCTCTTTTTTTATCTCCTGGACGCCTGCAACTTCTTCTTTTGCTTCCCTCTCACTCGTAACGACAATGTTTTCTGATACCTCTTTCTTGCCACACCCCCATGCGGAAAAGAAAGCGATCACACTTACTATCGTTATCGTCAATAAATTACTTCCTGTCATCCCCATCTTTTATTATTCTCCAAAAAATAATACTTTAGCATTTATTCAAAAATTTAGAGTAAGCTTCATTCGAAACCGAATCATTAAGACATCCGTTGTGCCATGAAAGATGCGATTTCTCTAAACACCGTCTTATCTTCGACTGGAATCTCTTCAATCGTCTTATACGCTTGTTTTACCAAATCTTCTGCATAATCTTGAGCATATTTTATGGCGTTATATTTCTTATATACATCCAGCACCCATTTTATATCGCTATCAGTTGTTTCATCCCTGGGTTTTGACATAATGTTACACAACCGTTCTTTATCATCCGCACAAGCGACTTGTAATGCATAAGAATACAGGAAGCTTGCCTTCCCCTCCTTTATGTCAGAACCGATCACTCCCCCGCGTCCTTTACCATGAGTTAAATCGATCAAATCGTCTCGGATTTGAAATGCTGGCCCCATAGTTTTTCCAAGTGTCCATATTTTTTCCACAACCTGTTCTGAGATGCCGGATACAATAGCCCCGCCAACCATACCGCAAGCAAGATAGTATCCTGTCTTAAGTTCTACCATCTTCATGTATTTGTCCACTGAAAAATCTTCCGCTGCCCTTGCATTAATGTCAAGAGCCTGTCCTTCCACCGTTTTTTCATAGGTCAGTGTAAGTGTGTGCAATAATTTTATTTTTTTCTCTAAAGATACAGGGCTGGCCAACGTACTTTTATAGGCACATGCAAGAAGATAGTCTCCCGCATTAATCGCATTGGCTGTACCGTATTTCACCCATACAGTAGGTTGATCCCGTCTTATCGTATCCCCATCCTCAATGTCGTCATGCATAAGGAACATATTATGCATAGTCTCCACGGCGAGAGCGAAATGTACTGCCTCATTAGGGTTTCCTCCCAATGCCTCGCATGTAATTAAGCATAGTGCAGGCCTTACCCTTTTCCCACCCGTATGCATATGGTGCCATATAGGTTCGCTCAAATAATCTTTCCTATACGGAGGAATCAACTCTTTTAGTAATTCATCTATCTTTGCGCCATAAATTTTAATGGATTCCTCTATTCTCATCCTCAGTTCCCTTATTATAATTTCATACTCGTTAAAATGGCACACGAATGACAACTTTAGGCGCGACAACTATTGCAACCCTGATGTTAACCAGCAACTATTCTCTACCGATGAATTCACCTGTTCTTGTATCTACCTTAATTACCTCGCCATTGTTAATGAACAAAGGCACCTTCACAACAAGTCCTGTTTCTAGTTTTGCCGGTTTGTAAACATTCACTACCGTGTCCCCTTTCATACCCGGATCTGTTTCAATAATTTTCAAAAGAACCGACGATGGCA
>JAGWZR010000089.1 GCA_018968795.1 Planctomycetota bacterium
TAATATAAATAATACCGTTATGCGCTACAGACGGATGCGTTGAAATATTATTTATATGTACCTTCCAGTACAAACTGCCATCATTTCTAATTGCATATAAAAAGTTGTCTTTCTTAGTTACAACATAGACATTCCCTTGATTATCTAAAACGGATGGAGAGTCAATCATATTGTCAGCGTTAAATGTCCACTTGAGTACGCCACTCGAACTGATAGCATAAAGGGTTTTTCCTGAACTAAAATACAATGCGTTATCTGAACCAATCGTAAAACCCGCATTAATCTTGTCTCCCATGTGGATATTCCATTTTGTATTCCCATCGGGATCGACTGCTGTAAGCGTACCATCAGGAAAAGCAAGATAGATATTACCGCTTTTATCTAATACTGGAGCGTAAAGTGTTTTCCTATTAAAATTCCTCTTTTCTCTCCATTGCGAAGGGTATGGATATTTTGGCTGTTGCGCGCCACGATGCGGAAGAGATATATTTTTTTGCTGTGGATTGTCAGAGGGAAGGTCTGTTACTTCGCTTGTTTCTTGACTATAGCTTACTCGGATAGCAGATGAAAAGAAGATTGCAAGGAATAAAACGTATACTATTAAATAATCATGAACCAGCCTTCGCAGAACATCTTTAAAGAAGCAGTTTATGTTCATTTTTCCTTTAAATTGAGTCTGGTGAATGGAGAGGGAATAATCCTAAAAATACTATAAATAGTCTCTTAGATAAATGCAAGCAATTTTTTTATACCGATAAATGCATACCGTCCTGCAATATTTTCCTTTTCAATAACATGGCCATAGCCCTTGCACTCCGTTCAGGAGATGGATAGACAGGGAAATTACGATCTTCAAATAATTGCTTAATCTTCGTAGTAAAAGCCCCGCCTACGGTACAGATAACAGCCGGCTTCCCTGACGCCTTCATCGTATTTGTAATAAGATCTACCACCTTCTCTGTCATTCCCTGGGGGGCCATAAGCGGTATGATAATGGCGGCATCATATTCGTTACTTTCGATCATACATGTGTTTAAGGCAATGTGATAGTCTTCATCACATGCACTCCCCGTTAAATCAACAGGATTATTAACGACGTAGAATCTTGAGAACTTACTCCTTAGCTTTTCTTTTAACTGAGGTGACGGTGGCGGAACTTCTAATCCATTCTCTGAACAGTAGTCGGTTACAATAACGCCGAAACCGCCTCCGTTTGTGACAATGAGGATTCGATTCCCCAGAGGTGGATTTTGCATCGAAAGGGCTTTAACTCCATCAATAAATTCCTCCAAGCCATTTGCCTCGATAATGCCTGATTTTAAAAATGCCGCTTTATATATTTCGTATCTCCCTGCGATAGCGCCCGTATGAGATTTAGCGGCAGCAATACCAGCCGCGCCCTTCCCAACCTTTAGCGCTACAATAGGCTTCTTCCTTGAACAGGTCTTAGCCACCTCGATAAACTCTCGTCCATGATCAACTGACTCCATATATATAGCAATTACCTTCGTATTCATGTCATCTGCTAAAAATGGCAAAAGGGAAGATTCTCCCACATCAATTCTATTTCCATAGTTTACCATTTTGGCTATGCCTAATCCTTCCTGTGCCGCTAAGTCCAATAAAGCAATAGCAAAGGCGCCACTTTGAGAGAGGATTGACAGTGAACCTTTTTTAGGTTTGCTCACCCTTTCCCACGGCAAAAATGAAGTAGTGAAATTTGTATAATTATCCAAGACACCCAGACAATTAGGACCGATGACATGGATACTATTCTCTATTACTAATTGCCTAATTCTCTCCTCCATTCCAACGCCTTCTGCGCCCATTTCCCGGAAGCCGGCGCTGATAATTATTGAATGATGGATATGTTTCAGAGCCTGTTGCTTCAACACATCCAGCACCAATGGAGCGGGTATTGCAATTACGGTTAATACGACTTCATCTTGAATATCAAGTATTGACGGGAAACACTCTAAACCAAATACATTTTTATATTTTGGATTTACGGGATATATCTTACCGCTGAATCTCATATCGAGGAGATTTTTTAGAATGATGCCTGGTAGGCTGCCCGGTTTCTCTGTAGCGCCTACGATGGCAACAGATGAAGGATTAAAAAAGTTTTCATATGGGTTTGTCATTCTGGTAATGGAATCACTTTAAAGCATAGGACGGAATTTAACAATTTTTTATTCGCCTTCATTCCCATTTACAAAAACACGAACATAAGCTGAAAATACAAAATTCTTTCCATGATAGCAATAAGAAAACACGTAGATGGCACAAGTGTTTTATAAAAACGAAGAATTTCTATACATTCGTGTTTATTGAGATGAAATCTTTACCAATAAGTCTTTTGCCTCTTGATCATTGGAATCTAATGCAAGCGCTTGATGTAACATCTTTGCCGCAAGTTCACATTTATGCATATTGTAATAAGCGATACCAAGCATCTTATAAGCTGCAGCCGATTTCCCATCCATTTTAATCGTCTGTTCACACTCGAAAGCAACCTTTTCCCAATCAGCACTTTTTGTATAGAGACTGGCGAGAAGCAGATGAATATCCCTATTGTTGTGATTCGGGTAGGCATTATTAAACGCTTGCAACGCCTGTTTTGCCTCGGAATACCTGCCTTGATCAATCAATGTATCAACCAAATTAACTGTATAAATGGGGTTATCCGGTTCTAGCGTTAAAGCATTCCGAAACGATTGAATGGTATTTTCCAGATGTTTTTTCCTTTTATAAGCAACACCAAGATTATTGTGGTAATCTGCCACATAAGGGTTAATGGTTATTAATTTTTTGTAATAGGATATCAATTCATCATATTTTTCTAATACCAGATACAGTTTGGTTAAATTATCAAGATAAACCGGTTCTTGGGGTTTTATCTTTAATGCTTTTATGAATGAATTAATCGCTTCTTCATACATCCCCTTTTTGCTAAGTAATGTCCCAAGATTGTTATAATTACCAGGGTCTGCAGGATTAAGTTCAATGGCCTTCCTTGAAAAAAAGACGGCATTCTCCAAATCGCTCTTTTGCAAATAAGCATTAGCCAAACGACCTACGTGATTTAAGTCATTGGGTTGAATCAGATATGCCTGGTAAAGTTCTTCGATTGCTTGACCCCAATTCCCTTTATTGATATATACAGAAGCAAGATTGTTATGAAAAGGAGACTGGAACGGATCCGCCTCAATTGCTTTTTTATAATAGGCAATAGCATCATCTCTTGTGTCCTTGTTGAAATGCTCGGCTAGTATTTGATAAATCATACCCAGATTAAAAAATCCCATGAAGTGTTGGGGAATCAGTTTTAAAGAATTATCAGCCTCAATGTATGCCTTTTGTAACCATGATTCGTTTTTTGTCCTAAAAACCATTTGTATGTACGTTCTACAAAGCTCGTCATGATAGAAGGTCTCGCATGGATTAAGAAGCGCAGCGTGTTCAATGAAATACAAACCTTTTTCTGTCGTAGTGTTTAAATTTTCCTTGTTGTACAGTAAAATCCTTCTCCCGTGTTCAAAATAGACATCGGCCTTATAAAACCTGAAAATAAAGAGAGTAACAAACCCCACTGTTACTATTACTATTCCACAACTCAGCCATCTATAGAAAATGCGAAGGTGAGAAGGTGAGAAAACACGAAATTGAGAATATTCAAACTTTCCAATTTCTAAACTCCCCAACTTCCTATCCTCACAGCCGCCATCAATTTCAGACACATTCTCCTTCGCTCTAAACACTTCTTCTCTTTTGCCTATTTTTATTATAGATACACAAAGTCCCATCATCACCCAGAAAAGCATTACAATCGGCGTATTCCCAAAACTGAATTCGTTTTGGATAAGATAACACGTTATTCCAGCTATAAGGCCTAATATGAGTAATTTGTTTTGATTACTTAACTGCTTATAATTTTTAGTGACATACACCCCAAAAGCGGTCAGCAGCCAAACGTACGTGCCGAGACCAAAAATACCGCGAGTAACCATCGTATCCAGTACATCATTATGAATTCTATCTTGTCGTGGAAATTGAAAACCTCTATCACTTTCTACCAATGAGAATACCTTCGCCAAATACTTCTGATAAACAATACCTATCGTATCAGGGCCGATACCAAAAATTGGATGGTCTTTAATAATCTCTATAGCAGCCAGATACTGAAAAATACGAGAAAAAGATGAACCCGTAACGGATAACTTATTAGCAATCCAAGGTCTTTGCTGAATTCCTGTTTTCTCAAAAACCGGCAACCCACGCCCTCTCTTATTTAAAGGAGTGGCCGAAAGAGTACCAGACGTTTTTGCATCAGCAGCAAAATGCCTGATGACCGATGTTTCGTGTCTCACATTGAAAAATATCCCAATGAGAATGAAAGAGATGACTAACACGAGAAATTTATGTCTTTCTGTTGTGTGTTTTTTGGAAATGAAAAAGAGAAGTGGCGCTATACCTCCAAGGAGCGCCACAAAACATGCGCGCGTATTGGTAAGCCAAAAGGCATTATAAATGACCATGTATACTATAAAAAAAATCCATAAGCTACGCTGACTTTTTGGAAGAGGTGTTTCTTTTTGTGGAGAATACTTACCTAAGAACAAGACAACGGCTAATGGCAAGGTCATGATCAGATAAGCAGAAAAGAATACGGGATTCCCAAAGGTAGAAAACACCCGTCTCGCCTCAAAACTACTCCATTTGAAGATGTCAAATCCAAGATGTTGTGCAATCCCATAAAACGATGCGAGTGTAGACGCTGCAATAATTGAGATTAAAAATACATAAAGCCTTTTTTGAGTAGTTACAAAATTGACTGTACTATAAAAAAGGAGTATATAGCACAAAGTAGCCGTTAAACCCTCAAAACGTTTATAAGTTCCAAGAAGGCTCATAAGCGGGTTTATAGACAGAATTGATGAAATAATAAAAACCGATATATAGGCAAGAATGGGAATATCCAACGGGGTTCTGGAGAACTGGAAGTCGTGCTTACATGCTAATAGAATCGACCACACCAAAAGTATGGCTACCGTTAATAGATATAAGGCAGTTGCCTTGCTAAGGTCGAAGACACTGTAAAGACGGATATCGAAGAAAAGAGGAATGATGACAACGGTGGCAAATAATAAGCCTATAATGAATAAATCACAATAGGCAAGAATATTTTTAATAGCCGATCTCATTTTCTTCTCTGAATTGAAGTTTTAAGTCTTCGTAAATCTTGAAAAACTGATAAAGGACATAATAAACTTCTTCTCGGGGAATGATGGACAATAAACGAATATTTTGAAATTATGGCAGATTTTTAGCTATCTTGCAAGGATAAGAGCACACCCCATGTAAAAAGGATGGTGTAGCAAAGCGCTGTTTTTTGAGATTATAAAAAATATGCGGCAATGGCAATAATGAGATAGAAAGACAAGAGCGAGAACCCCTCCCACCAATTACTTCTATTATCATGGATGACAAGCCATGTTCCACCGATAGACATACCCAGGGTTATCAATTCAATCTTATTAAAAATCAGATTGAAACTTTGATTAAAAATGCCAGCAATAAGAACGCAGATGGGCGATACAAAGAGGGCAATCTGCGTACTGCTTTCTGCGGAGATGGCAAGGCTCAGGTTTATTTTGTTCTTCATGGCGCTGCTGATTGCCACGGAGTGTTCGGCCACGTTACCGACTAACGGCAAGATAATAAGCCCCACAAAGGCAGGTGGAATGTGAGTAGATTTAACGAGCGGTTCAATCTGATGCACCAATATCTCGGAAATGTAAACGAGTCCTCCCGTTGTTGAAAGCAGGACAACAAGGCTCTTTGGCATGCCCCAGTTGGGCGCGGTGGCTTCGATGTCCTCATGGATAATCTGCGACGCCTCTTTGCTTTCACGATTCATAATAGTGTAAAACATTCCCACAAAATAGACCATGAGCAAAACCACGGCGATGCTGATGCTATATTTGTTCAGAGATAGCAGGGTGTCCTCATTTATAAAGATGGATGGTACCCCAAAGCACATGGCAGCCATAGAGAGGTGGATAATTGTAGTGCCAGTAATATTAGGATTAAGCTTCAGCCCGCCATGTTTTATACCGCCGACAAATATACTCAATCCCAGGATGAGCAGGATATTGCCGATAATTGAGCCAACCAATGAATACTTCACAATATCAATCAGACCGCTCTTGATGGCAAGGATAGCAATGACCAATTCCGCAGCATTGCCAAAGGTGGCATTAATAATGCCAGAAAAATGGTCGCCGGTTTTTTTGGAAATTACCTCCGTAGCCTCACCCAAAAAATGGGCAAGTGGTACTAAAACAGCAGAGGCCAAAATAAAGGTAATAACTGCTGGAAAGTGGTAATTACTGGCGATAACGGTTACGGGGATAAGAAGGAGTAAATAATGCCAGAAGCTAAATTTTAGAAACAATGCTAATACCCTTACGGTTAGTTTTTATGCTTCCTCGAAAATCGTACCCTCTAGTAAAAGAGAACTTACCCTTTGTTTCAGAGTAAAATTGGTCGGGGCGAGAGGATTTGAACCTCCGACCTCGACGTCCCGAACGTCGCGCTCTAGCCAAACTGAGCCACGCCCCGATCCATTTCTCTATCGTAATTTTTATCCGTTTTACGAAATGCTGTCAAATAGAATCTGCTGTTTATTTGAAGTCTTATTTCGCCTCAACCATTACCCTTTCTATCCCAATATTCCCTTCGCTATCAAATGCGTTGACGATGAGGGTGTAATCGCCGGGAGTGAGGGGCTTGGTAGTGATTTGAAAAGACTCTTCCTGACTATCGAAAACCCCATCCACAGGATAGGCAGAAATCCATTCCTGCCCGTCTATGGTATATTGAATCTTTACAATATTGCTGTAATCGTCCTTTGCCGTCCCCGAAATGACATATCTTCCATTCGTCCCAGCCGCGGTACTTAGAGGCTTAATAATCGGTCTTGAATTATCAATCACAATAGGTTGTATTATTTTATCCGCACTGAGAGCGGTTTCAGGCGGATTGTCCGGACTGTCGCTGGCTATCAGCTTGAGCTGATATTTTCCATCAGGCAAACGCAATGTATCCCATGTGTAGGCGCCCTTCTTTTGCGCGTTTGTATCAATAACCTTCCATGCTTTTTCGTCAACGCCTTTATAATAAATTGTCAATTGCAAGGTGTCGTTGTTTGGGTCTTCTACTTCCCATTGGATGGTTTTCTGTGCTATTTGATGATGCGATTTTTGACCGGCGGCCGCTTGGGGTTTTACTTCCACCTTGCCGTTCGTTTTTATCTCTGAAGGCTTTTGTGATGCCGCAGAAGCTTCTTTTTCTATGGTAAAATTAATAATCTTAGGCGGCTGATTTTGGGGTAAATAAGCTACTGATACAGCGTCTAATGCGGGAGTCTTATCGCCACTTGTTGTTCGTAATGCAGCGTTATATTGTATAAACCGCGCTGGGGGACTTATTATTTTTTCCCCGGACGATGTGTAAGGAATTGACCAGCCACTCCATGTAGTATCGGGTTTTTCGCAGTTTCCCGAACGGGTGGCAAGAGCAACCTTCGTACCCTCAGGCTGTGCGCATGTCCAATAAATACATCCCCAATGAGACAGCATAGTGGTATCAAGCACACTAGACAGAAAGTTACCCTCTTTCACAAAAGTCGGTGATAATTTATAAACCTTTCCACTATTGCCGGTACCAAAATACAATTCATTATTGGTTGTATTCAAACAACAAAGCGCCTGCACCGCTTCCACATTTACCAAGCTACTCGAAGTTTCGTCATTGCCGATTTTATAAACCCCTGGCTTATTCCCTGTGACAACATAAAGGTTATTTTGGGTATCTGCAGACACGCCAAGGATAAAAGCCTGACCAGCTTCAAATATTTTTTGTGTTAATCCCTCTGGAGTAATTT
>JAGWZR010000394.1 GCA_018968795.1 Planctomycetota bacterium
TAACCTCATCGGGAATGATAAATAATTCTAAGTCTACAAAGGTCGATATAACCAGGGCACAACAAAGAACTACGTACCCAAGAAAAACGCATGACGATTCATGTCTGCATTGTATAAAGGCATAAAACAAGTGTACAAACACGTACCCTGTCAACAACTCTACAAGTGGATAACGTACAGAAATTTTAGTCTTGCAAGTCCGGCAACGACCTCTCAGTAATAGATAGTTCAACACAGGTATATTATCATACCACCTGATGGGTGTATTACAAAGCGGACAAAACGAACGAGGCGTCACCAGAGATTTTCTTCTGGGAATTCGATAGATACAGACATTCAAGAAACTGCCTATCGTTAACCCAGCAAAAAATACAACCCACAGACTTGGATTAGCCGTATCCAAAAGATTTTTATGGATACTAGTATCCCCTTTTTGGAACTACACTTGTTTCAAGTACATTAACCAAAGTATTTTGACGAATACTATCACAACAAATTATCAATTGCAAGATTAAAAGCCGTAAATGGCTGCATGAATATTGTGGTTGCTTGAATGTGCCGTATAAAATTTATGCATAAGAACTTGAATGTGAGATATTTTATGTTAAACTAATTTTAACAAGGTTTTCAAAGTTACATAAGCATAGCCCAGCAACTTACAAATACCTTAGTTTATTACTTTCATTTGCCCTTTATAAAACGAAAAGGGCAGTTTTTTTCTTAAAATAATTTAACTACTATAAATTAGGCAATACATGGATAATGTAATTTCTGTGATTCTCGGAGGGGGACGAGGAGCAAGGCTCTATCCCTTGACAAAAGAAAGATCAAAACCTGCTGTACCGCTTGCGGGCAAATATAGGATCATAGACATTCCTATCAGTAATTGCCTGAACTCCAATCTCAATAAAATTTATGTACTTACGCAATTCAACTCTACGTCACTTCATAGACACATAACCAGGGCGTATAAATTTGATAACTTCTCCAGGGGGTTTATCGAAATCCTGGCGGCAAACCAGACCATAGAAAGTATGAATTGGTATCAAGGCACTGCTGATGCCGTTCGACAAAACCTTCGTTTTTTTAATCAACCCAATATCGATCTCGTTTTGATACTCTCCGGTGACCAGCTTTACAGAATGAACTACCAACAGGCGATAAAAGAGCATATCAGAACGGGGGCAGAAGTGACCATCTCGGCAATTCCCGTGGAAAGAAAATATGCCCATAGTTTCGGTATTTTAAAGGTTGATGAACAAGGACGTATTATCGACTTCTTTGAAAAACCAAAAGATGAAAGGATTATCGATTCTCTGTCGTTAAGTGCAGCCACTTTTGACAGACACGGTGTTAGCGCCAAAGGCCGTACACTCATTGCGTCAATGGGCATTTATATTTTCAACTTAGAGGTGCTGAACGACGTATTAAGGGAAACAAATCAATCAGATTTTGGCAAAGATATTATCCCGGAGATAATTAAAAAAAGACGCGTATATGCTTACTTTTTTGACGGTTACTGGGAGGATATCGGGACAATAAAATCATTTT
>JAGWZR010000090.1 GCA_018968795.1 Planctomycetota bacterium
AAGTAAGGAAACGAAGTAACATTATTTAATCTGCTGTTTATTATAGACAACGGAAAGGGAGCCTGTTGAGGAGAAAGAAATGTTAAAAAATTTAAGGTGGAGAATACCTCTTGTTGTGGTAGTTATTGCGATTGCTATCATGATCATATATCCACCGTCAGAAAGGGTCTTAAAGAAGGAACTTGTCAAAGAGATTGATGGCAAGGTTGTAGAACGTACTACGGTAGAAAAATCATGGACGCAGCTTTTTGTTACGAATCCAGTTATTCGTGAGACGATTGTCAGTGAGGAAACAGATAAAGATGGAAAGAATGTCCGTAACAAAGTTGTTGAGTACCTGACAAAGGGTAAAATTAAGCTTGGGTTAGACCTCAAAGGGGGTTCTGAGTTACTGTACAAGGTAAAGGTAGAGGAGAGGGAAGATCGTCCAGGCATAACAGGAGAAATTATTGAGGTATTAAAAAAGAGGATCGATCCACAAGGGGTTATGGAGTATAGGATTCAAGAGCAGGGCAGCCACAGGATACTCATTCAGGTTCCTGGAGCAACAAGGATCGAAATAGAAGGCTTAAAGAATCGAATTACACGTCTCGGCAAACTTGAGTTCAGACTAGCGGCCAGCAATGATAGTCCTGAATATAAAGAGGCGATGGAAGGAAAACAAGTTCCTGGTTTCTACAAACATTGGTTACGCAAGAAAAAAGGTGAAGAAGGCGAAACCGGCAAATGGTATCTTGTTCAAAATAAGACAGCAATTTCTGGAGAACATTTATCTAGAATATATGCCGACCGCAAAGGTATTGAACCTGTTGTCGGTTTTGAATTTGACGCGATTGGTAAATCCAAATTTGGACAAATCACAGAACGGAATATTGGCAAACCTCTGGCAATTATATTAGACGGCACCCTCTATTCTGCACCCGTCATACGCGACCGTATCCCAGGAAAAGGAATTATTGAAGGAAATTTCAAGCAGAATGAAGTCAATGACCTCATTGCCGTAATGCGGGCAGGAAGTCTTCCAGCAGACCTTGACCTCGAGATGGAAACCATGGTTGGACCAAGTTTGGGAAGGGATTCGATTAACAGAGGATTATTGGCGGGCGCTATCGGGGGTATCTTCGCTATTCTTTTCGTCGGTATTTATTATATGGGGGTAGGGTGGGTTGCTAATTGCGCAAATGCCTTAAATATCTTTTTTACGATAGGAATGATGGCACTACTCAGTGCCACCGTAACCCTTCCGGGTTTAGTAGGTTTGTTGCTTATGATTGGTATGGGAATTGATTCAAACGTGCTAATCTTTGAAAGGATTCGCGAGGAAAAGGCAAAAGGAAAGCCAATCCGTATGGCTGTTAAAGCAGGTTACAACAAGGCATTTTCTGCTATTTTCGATTCCCATGTTACAACCTTGATTACCGGTGTAATACTTGCTACGGTGGGTACCGGCCCTGTAAAAGGATTTGCATTGACGTTAATCTTGGGTCTGATTATTAACCTGTTTACAGCCGTTTTTGTAACAAGAGTTGTGTATGATTTGCTCATGGACCTGAGCTGGATCAAGAATTTTTCCATGTTCAAGTTAATCGGTGTTCCTCACGTTAGATTTATTAATTATCGTTTTATTCTGGTTGCCATTTCAGGCGTCTGTATTATCGGTGGAATGGCAACATTTGCCATCCGTGGAAACAAAAAATATGACATCGACTTTACCGGTGGAACCTTGGTTCAATTACACCTGAATAATCCAACCCCACCGGGATTTGTAAGGACTGCATTGGGTGATGCAGGCTACGAAGGGGCCGAGGTACAGAGTATTTGGTCTGGCGAGAATCTGACTCAGTTTGTGACAACCTCAGACGAATTCGGCATTCGAATAAAAGAACTTAACGAAGAAAAGGTAAAACAAAAATTAACAGAGGATATAAAGGGCGCACTCGAGAAGGTGGGAGTATCTTCAGAAATTGATTTTATTGAACCAACGGTTTTTAATCTCAAGTTGCAAAAACCAACGGAGGAGACGGTCGTCCGTAATATTCTTAAAACAGCAGGATATAATGAAGACGATGTGATATCTTTAACGTCTGTTAGTCAACCTGCCAAAGAATATTCGCTTAACATTGCCGGTCTGGAAGACAGTAAGAAACGTCCACAATTAATCAGTGCCGTTGTGGATGGGTTAAAAAATAACTTGATTTTCCACGATATCAGAATGATTTTTTCCGACATTGTTGAGATGGTGGCATCTCAAGATATAAGCATGCAAGCATCCAAACCTTTCTTAGATGTAGAAGTCAGTGAACCAATAGAACCTGCAATCCTCTCTATGGAATTGAGCAGAATAGGATTGAACAATGTTACTGTAAAAAAACAGCCACAAGATTCTGAGAAAATACGTTCAAACAAGCTTAAAATCGAAGGCTCAAAAACAACCTTGCAACAGATAAGACAGATTGTGAAGGAACAGATCTCCGTCCCAAGCATCTCCACTATCGGAGATGGAACTATCCAGATAGAATTAAAAGAAAGTATGACTAAAAAAGATTTTATGGCTAGGATTGCAGAAATCAAATCACTTAAAAGCGCTGTAAGAAGTATTTATGCGCTGAATGCGCCTGCACAATTATTTGCAGTTCAGGTACAACCCTTGAGCGCCGCGAAGGTACAGGAAAAAATAAGAGAAGATATCGTCAATAAATTTAAAGCTACCTTGTATAAAGAAAAAATCGATGTCTCTTTTGAATTGATTAAAGATGTTTCTGGAAGTAAGGTGCAACCGGTTGCAGAAATGGCTCAAGAAAAGGAACAAAACTCGGCACAATTTCGCATGACCCTATCAAAACCTCTGAAAAAGGAGGCTATTGAAGAAGTGCTGGACTCTGCAGGATATCCCAATGCACTTGAACAGGGACTGGAAGTAGGACAAGAGTATCAAACCGTCAGAATAGCCCTCAACCCTCGCAATGCGGAAACAATAGAGAAAACTATAAAAACTGCATTTGAAATACCTCAGCCGCTTAAAAAAATTGTGAGTATCGGCGCCACCGTTGCGGGTGAAATGAAAAGTCGTGCGATCCTAGGCGTAATTTTTTCCTGCATTGCAACAATATTTTATGTATGGTTCCGTTTTGGAGATTTTAAATTTGGCTCCTCTGCAATTATCGCTGTTATCCATGATATCTTGATTACCTTGGGTGCCGTAGCTGTAGCAGATTATTTGTTCGGAAATATGAAAATAGACAGCGCCATGGTTGCAGCATTTCTTACTGTAGTAGGTTATTCACTGAACGACACGATCGTTATCTTTGACAGGATTAGAGAAAATTTAGGCGGGCGAGGTAATCTGCTTACACCCCAATTGGTTAATGATAGCATCAATCAAACCTTGAGCCGTACCCTTCTGACAGGGGTCACAACGATAGGCGTACTGCTTGCCTTGTTCTTCTTGGGTGGACCTGAAATACATGGATTCGCATTTGTCATGCTGGTAGGAATTATTGTAGGTACGTATTCTACCATATTCATTGCATGTCCTATGTTGCTTAAATGGAAGGGACTCTCTCCGGTAAGCCAAATATTACCGCAACAGAACACCTTAACGAAAGAAAGGAGACAGTAATTTAAAACGAATTAAAGGGGTAATAAACATTAAAATATTTTAGCTCCCCCTCTCTTGGTGAAAAAGATGTATACAGAAAGTATGTTTGAGAAGACTTTCAAATCTTTAGCTTACACGTAATTTTAAAGACAGGCAGAAAATCATTTAATTTGCTTTTCATTTTTATAACCCTTCGAAAGGAATGAAAAACAATGAAAAGGGATGTCCAAGTTGGTGTAATTTTAGGAGTAATTATTTTAGCAATTATTGGCGTCTTTTTGAGCACGAGAACCGCAGTTAAAGAACCTATCATTGCTATACCAGAAGTAGGCGAAGGCGTAGAAGTAAGCGAACTAAATGTGAACGAACTGCCGAAGGATACGCAACCATCGAAAGAATCTTTTAAAGAAGTAACGACGGTAACAAAAAATACGGAACAAAAAGAATCGTCCGCTACCGCCATACATCCAGACAAAATCAACGAACAACCGAGTGAAAAAGACGATAACGTGGTTGAGGTGGAATGGAAGAAGGCAAAGGGAAAAGCGCCAGTAAATGTAGCCACAACTGGAATAGAAGCAACTGCATCCTCAAATAAGGAAGACTGGAAAGATATTCCTTCTTCCGATACAGAGAAATCTACCTCAAAACTACAAATACACAAAGTACAATATAGAGACGACCTTTATAAGATAGCAAAAAAATATTATGGAGACGCCAATAAATGGCTACTTATTTATAATGCAAATCATGATAAAATTCTCGACCGTAACAGCCTCAAGATAGGAATAGAACTAATCATACCCGAGGAGAATACCTCATCGCAAAATGCAAAAAAAGAAACGGTCACCCCGTCGCTTTCCCAAATTGTAAATGTGGAAGATACGAAACCAACTTCTCGGAAACATAAAATTCAGCAGGGTGACTCACTTTACAAACTAGCCATAAAATATTACAATGACGGCACAAAATGGAATAAAATAGCTGATGCTAACAAAGAACTTTTACAGAGCCAAAAAACGTTGAAAATTGGACAAGAAATAGCTATTCCCGACCTTTAATGCTTTAGAAGGAGCAACGAGTGAAGATGAAAAATTTTTCCCGATGCATTATAATTCGAATTTTTACCTTAGCGGTAATTATCCCCATAACATATATCGCATTACCCCGAATCTCATCTGTTTGCGCTCAAGACACCGTGAATATCTTCCCAATGTATAGATATAATTCACAAAGGACAGGGCGGGTGCCTTTCCAAGGTCCTTCTACCAATAATGTAAAATGGAGTATTTCCAGTTCAGGTGAAATATGGTCGTCTCCGGTAGTGGATGCAGATGGAATTATCTATGTCGGAAGTACTGACGGTAATCTGTTATCAGTAACTCCAAATGGAAAGGTATTGTGGGCTTTTAAGGTTGTCGATGAAATATTTGGTTCTCCGGCAATTGGTCCAAACGGTGTTATTTATTTTGGTTCAGTTGATGGGAGAGTGTATGCAATTAATCCTGACGGAAAGCTAAAATGGAAGTTTCAGGCCAAGGGGGCTATTCATTCATCCCCTGCTATTGGTGACAAAGGAATTGTGTATGTCAGTTCTTACGATGGAAAACTTTATGCCATCGGCCCCAATGGTAAACTTATATGGAGTTATCAAACAGGGGCAACGATTATGACGTCTTCCCCTGCCATAGGCAAAGATAACACTATTTATATTGGTTCGTGGGACAAGCATTTGTACGCTCTAAACCTGGATGGGAGTCTAAAGTGGAATTTGGAAACCGAAGGTAAAATAGATGCCTCTCCCGCCGTTGCCAATAGCGTTATCTACATTGCAGATATGAATGGAAAACTCTATGCTGCTAATACAGACGGAACGTTGAAGTGGGCATATAATTTGGGCAGCAGAACACACTCTTCGCCCGCGATAGATGCGGATGAAACGGTCTACATGGGAACGCAAGACGGCAAACTATGCGCTATAAAAAACGATGGCACTTTGAAGTGGGAATTTAAAACGGCAAATTCTATTACAGCATCACCTACCATTGATGCAAATGGCGTCATTTACATTGGCTCGTGGGATGGCAAATTATACTCAATAAATAATGACGGCACCCTCAAATGGAGCGCAACAATTGGCGACCCATTACTCTCTTCCCCATCAATCGACTCAAAAAGCACGCTGTATGTTGGTTGTGTTGACTGGAAATTCTACGCTATAGGACAATAGGTTTCCAATTACAAAATCCTTTTTACTTCATAAGCGTTTTACGTTATACTAGATTTAGTTTTACATGAAGGTTGCCCGGCTTATTTGTATTTTTTTCAGTCTAACGCACACCCTTTGTAGGAGACGTAGTACATGATCGGCATATCAAAACTTTACTGCGGTACTGTAGAACCGTCAGATGCATTACGATACGGTAGAGAATCTAAAAAACTACCCTCGCATCTATTGCAATTCTCTCAGGACAAAAAACCCGTCGTAGTATGGAATGTAGGCCAACGCTGCAACTTGAAATGTATCCATTGCTATTCTCAATCAAAGGATATTGAATACCCCAATGAGCTGTCTACAAAAGAAGCAAAGGCTATGTTGGATGACCTGGCGGCTTATGGCGCCCCTGTGATTCTGTTTTCAGGCGGGGAGCCGCTTATGAGACCTGACCTTCTTGAATTAATTGGTTACGCCAAAGAAAAGGGCTTACGGGCGGTTATTAGTACAAATGGCACATTAATTACACGCGAGAAAGCACATGAATTAAAAAAATTCGGTCTCTCCTATGTGGGAATCAGCTTGGACGGTCTTAAAGAAACAAACGACCGTTTCAGGGGCATTCCGGGGGCATTTGATGCAGCGCTGGAAGGCATACGAAATTGCATGTCTGTGGGTATTAAGGTAGGCTTGCGTTTTACTATCAACAAGAGGAATGCCCATGATATTCCAGGTATCTTTCAACTCATTGAAAAAGAAAATATCCCACGGGTCTGCTTCTATCACCTTGTTTACTCAGGCAGAGGGTCCAACTTAATCGAGGAAGACCTTTCTCATAAAGAGACCCGCGAGGTTGTAAATCTTATTATCAACAAAACCAAAGAGGCGCATGACAGGGGCAGGAAAATAGAGGTGCTTACGGTAGATAATCACGCCGACGGTCCGTATGTGTATTTACGACTATTGAAGGAAAATCCCAAGAGGGCAAAAGAGGTATTTGAACTTCTTCAAATGAATGAAGGAAATAGCTCTGGCAAAGGACTTGCCTGTATAAGCTGGGATGGCGAGGTACATGCCGACCAGTTTTGGAGACAATACTCTTTCGGAAATGTCAGAAAAAGAAAGTTTGGCGAGATATGGGAAGATACTTCAAACGAGTTAATGGCTAAACTTAAGAACAAAAATCCTTACATTAAGGGACGTTGTGCAAAGTGCAAATGGCTCAACATCTGCAGTGGAAATTTCCGGGCCAGGGCAGAGGCATATTACGGCGATATGTGGGAACACGATCCCGCCTGTTACCTCACTGATGAAGAGATAGGTCTCGAATCTGAATCCCCAAAAAAAGTCAGGCAGAAAGTACCTGTCTAATAAGCTCGTCTTCTTTAAGTAGGGAAGTTGGGAATATCTGTACTTCCCAACTTCCCTACTTCTAATTCTCTTAACTTCAAATCAAAAATTTTTCACTACAAAAAGACACTATTTGTCTTAACACGAAAACGTCTATTTATTGTCCTTCTTTTTTGCCCTAGCTGGCCTTAACTTGGCATTCTTCTCCAGTGCAGCCAGCCGTCTCAAGGTATTCGCCTCACTCTGTATGTCAACGTACTTCTTGAGCAAATTAGACCACGAAATATAGGTAAAACCGTTGGGGTTCATGTGCGCCAAACCCTTTCTGACCAAAAATGCATCGTTCTCCCACATGTATAAAAAGTCCTTTTCGATCTTGCTCGGATTTCCATTCTTTGCCCAGAATTCACCAAAGAAACCGCCCAACAGGTCGGGATATTTCTCCATTACAGGAGCCGGGGCCTTGGGTCTATTCTCAGGCATGGGGTAAAGTATCCCCTCTTCATAGAGCGATTTAATCGTAGCGTAGGCGTCGCTCACGTATTGGAAAATGGAATCGGACGCCTTATCCATAGAGTCCAAGTAATCGCGAGAAAATCTTGGCGAATGACACTGAACACAAACCTCAATCCACGCCTCTCGTCTCGACGTTAATTCTTTGCTATTCTTGATGTAATCGGTAGGTTTAATCCCTTTGAAAATGTTATCGTAAAACAACACATCGCCCTCACCCATAATTGCCTTCCTGACTAGATTATGTGAATAGCGTCC
>JAGWZR010000091.1 GCA_018968795.1 Planctomycetota bacterium
AAATGGATATTTGGACGATGTTCCTGTAAATAAGATTAAGGCTTTTGAGAGGGAATTCTTAAAATTTATGAAGGAAAAGTACGCCTCTGTTAGTATCGAGATTAAAGAAAAGAAGAAGCTCGATCCGGATGTAACGCACAAAT
Source organism: Planctomycetota bacterium (assembly GCA_018968795.1). Taxonomy (GTDB): domain Bacteria; phylum Planctomycetota; class Brocadiia; order Brocadiales; family Brocadiaceae; genus REEB58. The sequence goes on from JAGWZR010000091.1 coordinate 144, forward strand.
TGGAAGACGCTATTAAGGAATTCAAACAAATATTTGCAAAGAAGGGTTAATGAATGCTAAGCACCAAGGAAATTAAACAACGCATACGCAGTATTTCCAGCATAAAGCAAATTACCCGCGCTATGGAAATGGTGGCGGCAAGCCGGTTAAAAAAGGTAGAGTCAAGGGTCTTGGCGTCGAGGGCATACACAGAAAGGATGCATCAGATTTTAAACCACCTGGTTTCTTCATCGTCATTAGAAACGGCGCACCCTTGTTTTGCGGAAAGGGCGCATGAAATTCCGGTGATAAAGATTATTCTGATTACAGCGGATAAGGGACTCTGCGGCGCTTATAATAACAATGTAATCCAGAAGGTCGTAAAATTTGCTAAGGAACATGCCGACAAGACTATCAGGTTAGTCCATATAGGTAAAAAGGGAAACCTGTATTTTTCTAAAGGAGGTTACTCAATAGAAAAATACTTTCCGGAAAATGTGGAAAAGTTTGGATACTCTCAGGTGAAGACATTGGCCTCTCATTTATTTAATGGATATGAGGCTGGAGAGTTTGGACAATTATATATATTTTTCACGAAATTTAATACGGTGATGCAATCTTTTCCATCGCACATCCAATTGTTGCCGGTAGAAAAGGGTGCTTTTGAGACAAAAGAGAAACTCTATCGTGAGTATATCTTCGAACCTTTAGCAGACCAGATAATTGAGCACCTGTTTCCAAAATACATAGAAACACAGATATATCAATGTATTTTGGAATCTTTGACGTCTGAGTATGCAGCCAGACGGGTAGCCATGATTGCGGCAACTGAAAATGCAGGAGAAATGATTGATGAATTAACTCGTAGTTATAACAAAGCCAGGCAGGAGACAATTACAAAAGAATTACTGGAAGTTATTTCCGGAGCCGAGGCGCTGATTAAAGGTTGAAATTTACGTTAAATTGTGATTATGACAAAATAAGGAAGGAGCAAAACCCTTGGCTAAGAAAGAGAAAGGCAATAATAAAGGAACAATTGTGCAGATAATCGGTCCGGTAGTGGATGTGAGATTCACGACTGGAAATCTACCGCCGATTAAAAATGCAATTAGTATAAAAGATCCGCAAAAAAAGACTGAATTGATTGTAGAAGTCGCACAACATTTAGGAAATGATACAGCACGGTGCGTTGCAATGGCATCAACCGATGGACTAGTCAGGGGTATGGATGCTATGAATACAGGCTTGCCTATAACCGTACCGGTAGGCAAAGAGGTGTTGGGAAGGGTCTTTAATCTGTTAGGCGAACCTATTGATAAACTGGGAGACGTTAAGACTACCAATCGGCTCTCAATTCACCGTGCGCCGCCCTCATTTGAAGAGAGGGAGACAACTACGACGGTGTTAGAAACAGGACTGAAAGTCATAGACCTGCTTGCGCCCTTTGCGCGCGGTGGAAAGATAGGATTGTTTGGAGGCGCCGGGGTAGGAAAGACCGTGTTGATTATGGAACTTATCCGAAGTATCGCCACCGAACACGGCGGTTATTCTGCATTTGCAGGCGTTGGTGAAAGGACCCGCGAAGGGAACGACCTGTGGCTCGAAATGAAGGAATCAGGAGTTATTGACAAGACCGTACTGGTTTTTGGTCAGATGAATGAGCCTCCTGGCGCTAGGCTTAGAATCGCCCTGTCAGGTCTGACTATGGCTGAATATTTCAGGGATACGGAAGGGCAGGACGTGCTTTTGTTTATTGATAATATATTCAGATTTGTGCAGGCAGGTTCTGAGGTCTCCGCGCTCTTAGGCAGAATGCCTTCCGCCGTAGGTTATCAACCTACTTTAGCAACAGAGATGGGAGATTTGCAGGAACGAATCACAACGACAAAGAAGGGTTCTATTACATCGTTACAGGCCGTTTATGTTCCTGCGGACGACTTTACCGATCCTGCGCCTGTGGCTACGTTCCCTCACCTTGATGCCACCATTGCGCTGTCCCGTCAAATTGCCGAGTTGGGTATTTATCCCGCCGTAGACCCATTGAGATCAACCTCAAGAATACTTGATCCGAGGGTTGTAGGGCAGGAGCATTACGAAGTTGCCAGAGAAGTGCAGAGGATATTGCAGCGTTACAAAGAACTACAAGACTTTATTGCCATTCTTGGTATGGAAGAACTCTCGGAAGACGACAAGGTGTTGGTAGGCAGGGCAAGAAGGTTACAGAGGTTCCTGTCGCAGCCATTCTTTGTTGCCGAGCAGTTTACAGGCACAAAAGGAAAGTATGTGCCTTTGAAAGAGAGTATCAGGGCATTTAAAGAGGTAGTTGAGGGTAAACATGACAGCCTGCCCGAACAAGCTTTCTACATGGTGGGCGGTATTGAAGAGGTTGTAGAGAAAGCTAAGCAGATGGGTGGATAAACATGGCTAAAACGTTTAAACTTGAAGTTGTTACACCAGAAAGAGTCGTTTATAACGATACGGTGCAAAGCATCACCGCCGAAGGAATCGAGGGTTCTTTCGGCATTCTTGCAGATCATGCAGCTATGATCGCTGAACTGCAGACAGGTATATTGACAATCAGTGATGTAAATAATAAGACGGTGCGCTTTGCCCTTGATGGCGGTTTTATGGAGATATTATCCAACAATGTTATTGTGCTGACCGACACATGCGCTAAAGAAGGGGAAGTGAACGTCGAAAAGGCTATGGCTGAAAAGGCTTCTGCGGAAAAGGCATTGCTCAAAGCAGGAAGCGGTGTAGAAAAAGAAAAGGCAAAGGCAGCGCTCAAACATGCCACCACATTGCTAAAGCTTGCAAATAGGTAAAGCAGCAATTCTGCCACAAAGGTGCTTTATGACAATACTCATTACTGGCGGCGCAGGATTTATTGGGAGCCATTTTGCCCGCCGTATGGTTAGTCAAGGCAGCCGAGTGGTGGTGCTTGATAAATTGACCTATGCAGGAAACCTTGAAAATCTAAAAGACATTACAGAAGATTCAAAAACCTCTCAACTGTTCAAATTTTACAAGGGCGACATTTGTAATCAAGAGTTAGTGGAACACATCCTATCCGTAGAAGGGATTGATACAATTGTCAACTTTGCTGCAGAAACACACGTCGACCGAAGCATTCAGAGCGCAAGTACCTTTATCGATACAGATATGAAGGGCGTCTTTGTCCTGTTGGAGGCATCGAGACGGTACAAGATCAAAAAATTTATTCAGATATCTACAGATGAGGTTTATGGAACGGCTCACCGAGGCGCTTTCAAGGAGACAGACGCCTTAAATCCCAGCAATCCTTACTCGGCCAGTAAGGCTGGCGGAGACCGGCTAGCCTATGCTTATTGGGCAACGTATAAATTACCAATCATTATAACAAGGGCGTCCAATAACTACGGCCCCTATCAATATCCAGAAAAATTCGTTCCCCTTTTTATTACAAATGCATTGGAAGATAAAAAGCTTCCACTGTACGGCGATGGTAAGCAAAGTAGAGATTGGATTCATGTCGAAGATCATTGTGCCAGCATTGATTTTCTCATGACGCATGGGAAGGATGGCGAGGTATATAATATCGGCGGGGGGAATGAACGGTATAATATTGATACGGCATGTATCATTCTGGACGAGCTTAAGAAGCCTAAATCGCTCATAGAACATGTGAAAGATAGGGAAGGTCACGATAGACGCTATGCCTTGGATTGTGCCAAGCTCATGTCGCTGGGCTGGGAACCAAAAATAAAATTTGAAAATGGACTTAAAGATACAATAGAATGGTATAGAAGTAACCAGTCTTGGTGGAAACGAATAAAGAGCGGTGAGTTTGCGGAGTATTACGATAAACAATATAAACATCGGTTCTCGTGTGCCGAATGATTAAAATTAACAGTACGTTTGTTTTTTTAAGAGGGCGGGTATGTTGAATACGACGACTTTAGAATATTCGAGGATGGTTATAAATTTACAAGAAAAAGCAAGAAGGTTATTAAAGATTGTCTGTGGTTTAAAAGAAACGCATAAATCTTTTATAACGAACTGTGCTGTTACCTATATGGCAATTAAGGTAGGGCTTATTCTTCTCGCCACCTTTGCAACGATGGTATTGTTAATAAGCATTGTATCGCGGCATCTTGCCATAGAGATGTCAAAAGAGAAGGCAGTCGTTTTTGCACTTCCATTGACGCTTATTATTGTGTTAAAGTTATACTTCATATTCAGAATGTTGATGGCTTATGATAGAGCAAGATTGGCGGTTAAATCTGTTATCAATGGAGTGCTTTTGAGGGAAAGGCAAGGTATTCAGCGGATAGGAGAAACATTCCCTGTAGATTTATCACCGCTTTCTTTAAAAAAGGTTAGGAATCGTTAAACCAAGCATGTCCTCATTTCTGCAGAACGCATAACTCCGTCTTACCGATGTGAATGTACTTTTGGAGTACATTCACAATTAGCTTCTAACCAGATTTTTATTCTCCATTTCCCATTTCTTTTATCTGCTGTAGAATAACATGAATGCTATTTTAGAAGATTTTTTTGATGGTGTGTAATATAATTGGTTTAGCTGTGCTAGTGCCAAACCAGTACCGGGGCGGCAGGCGATATGTGCATGATTCCCATTCCTTCAGACAATTACGCTAAAGATGAGTAAATGCAAAGACAAAAAATATCCTTGCGATGACTGCTTTAGTTGTCAGTTTTGTAGTGACGAACGCTGTGCTCTGTGTTTGTGTAGTAAACACAAGTCCCGGCAGTTGAGTGTGGAGGAGCAGATTGCTTTATACGAAGCGTTGAACAAAGATGCGTTTCGTAATAGCAAATGAATCGATGAATAAGGGAAGCAGTTCTCAATTCCAAACGTTCAACTCTCATTCTCAATATAAGAAACCAGAGCTACTATCTCCCGCTGGTGATATGGAGTGTTTTTTTGCAGCCGTTGAAAATGGGGCTGATGCTGTTTATTTCGGCTTAAAGGATTTTAGCGCCCGTGCGAGCGCAGGCAATTTTGCCACCGATGACGCCAGCAAGGCCATTGCCTATGCCCGCAAAAAATCCGTCAAAGTCTACATCGCTATTAATACCCTGATTAAAACCCACGAACTGGAAAGTGTAGTGGATTATTTAATTGCACTGGACGAACTACAGCCCGATGCATTGATTCTCCAGGACTTGGGGCTTCTCTATTTAATACAATCTCAATTTCCTCATTTTCAGTTACACGCCAGCACTCAGATGACCATCCACAATCTTGCCGGAGTTAAGCGGTTGGAAAGGATAGGGTTTAAGCGTGTCGTCTTGTCCAGAGAGTTATCGATAGACGAAATTAAAAATATCTCCCAAAATACCAGCATGGAGGTAGAAGTATTTGTACACGGGGCGTTGTGTTACTCCTATTCAGGATTATGCTTCTTCAGCAGTATGATGGGTGGACGGAGCGGGAATCGTGGTCGTTGCGCACAGCCCTGCAGGATGTATTACAAATCTCATCCAGACGAAGGTGGGTATCTGTTTTCTATGAAAGACCTCCGCACCCTGTCTCATATAAAAGAGTTGATGGCTGCAGGAATCCATTCGTTTAAGATTGAGGGGCGTATGAAATCACCCGAATACGTGGCCGTAGTGACGCACACCTACCGGCAGGCAATTGATGGGAAGCTAAAAGACGAAGAGGCGGCCATTCATCTTATGAATACGGTGTTTAGCCGGGAGGCAACGTGTTCGTATTTGATAAAAGAAAATGGACAAAGAAACAGCAAAACTGCGAATATTGGTGCAGTAAAGCTAGTAAATACGGTCAATCCCGCATATCCTGCAAATATAGGTTCTTATGCCGGAGAGGTAATAAAATCCGGAAAGGGATGCGTTACCATAAAGGCGGATGCCGAAATTGGCGTAAGGGACTTGTTACAGGTGTTTGAAAATAGTTTTGAAGAACCGGCTTTGTTACATGTGAAGAACATCAAGATGGATGGGGAAAGGGTGTTTGGCATAAAGGCTGGCGACATTGCTATAGTCGATACAGAACGACAGTATAAACAGGGCGCAAGGATATATTTGCTTTCCTCGCAAAAGGTCAAAGAAACGTTCACCACAAAAGTGCCAAAAAAACTCGAGGTTTCTAAGCTACCGGTAGATGTGGAGATTAAAATAATGCCTGATAGTATAGGAATAAAGGGAATCACGAAGCATTTTTCGTTTTTCAGGGATTATCCTGTAAAACTGGAAAAGGGGATCCACAGGACAACTGAAATGGAAAATATAAAGAAGTGTTTTGCTCGTCTGGGCGAGACGCCATTTGAGCTGGCAGGTATTCATGGAGAAATTTCGGGGGAATTATTTGTCCCGCTCGGTGTATTAAATGAAATCCGAAGGGATTATTTCCAAATTTTTTGTGAAGAATGGCGAAAGGACAGTGAACGTAGGTGTGAAAATATAAAGAAATGGATACGGGGGAAAATATTTGAATTTAATAATTTGAACAGCAAATTGTCAGCAAAAGATGTTTCTGAGGATGGAGTCAGGATATCCCTGAAGGTTGACAAACTGCAATATTTAAAATACGTTCCATTAGAAAATATTTGTAAAATGTACGTTGTACTAAAAGACGAAAACATATTTCCTGATCTTGCTAAAATTAAAGAGAGATTCATGGACAAGATTATTTTTTCGCTGCCAGCTATTATGAGGGACATTGGGAATGGTTTTGGAACTTATGAATATTACAAGAAAATCGTACACGAATTGATATTACAGGGATTTCGACAATTCCAGATTTCCAATCTTGGCGCTATGGAACTATTTGAGGATGCGGACGTAATGGTGTATGCCGATTACCCCATGTACTGCCTGAATCCTCTTTCTGCAATGAAATTGAGGGAATTGGGATTTTTCCGACACACCTTGTCTCCTGAAGATGATAAAGAGAATTTAAAGACGCTATTTGCTTTGGATGCGGATGTGATTATTTATCAGGATACGCCGCTCTTTACCTCAGAGACCTGTGTTTGGGCGAATATGAAGAATACTTGTTCCGGAAGGAATCGGTGTGGTTTCAAACAGATAATGCTGGAAAACGAATACGGCGACCGGTTTGTGGCAATAGATGAGGAATGTAAAACAGTAGTGATAGGTGAAAGGCCTTTCTCTATTACCCACCTCATTCCAAAGCTCGTCGAGTCTGGACAAAGGGATTTCAGGGTTGATTTATGTTACAGGGATTATTCGCCTGAAATGATTGAAGAAATCTTTACTAGCATTCAAAATAAGCGCAAGATTAAAAATTCTATGATTGGGAATTTTGAAAGGGGATTGATATAGTACCAAAACCCTGTAGTTCGGCTGGTTCAATCGTCCACGATTGAACCGAAACGTTTGGTATTTTTACGACTCATGCCGGTTTAAGTTCACAGTCAGTTCAAACTGTGTGGTTCAATCTGCTAGATTGAACCAGCCCAGATTATTGTAGGATTCGAGCCTCAAAAGCAACCGCAGATTTCGCAGATTACACAGACCTTTTTTGTTTCTTCTGTTTTAGGCTCGTAAGGCACTGTCAGACGAAAGGGACAGAAACAGATACGTCCTCATGAAAATGGGGATAGGCCAAACCTAATTTACCCAATTGCCGATTAGAACAGATTATTTCGTAATTACTTTGAGTTCTTCTCGAATTACCTTACGTAGTTTTCTTTCAAGCGTACTATTGGTCTGCTGAAT
>JAGWZR010000395.1 GCA_018968795.1 Planctomycetota bacterium
CTTCAAAGATATATCAATGGAATGAACCATGGCAAATGCTTGTCAATCCCGATGATTTGCATGAAGGGTGGTTAGAGAAGCCTACCGTTTTCCCGTGCAGCAAACAGATTGCTGCACGTCCTAAATTTTTCAAAACAAAAATAGGCAGGGTCAAACCACAAAAAATAGAAGAGGTTTTACGCCTGATTGCATCTAGGCAGACAGATTCTTTCTATACTGCGGTCCACAAGCCTGTATATAACAAACCTTTTTCCCCTGGAAACACCAGCATCCCTTACGCTGGCCGCGTCTTTGACGAAAAGGAAATTTCTAATCTTGTCGAATCATCCCTCGACTTCTGGCTCACTGCCGGGAGGTACGCTGATAAATTTGAGAAGGCGTTTGCGAAGTTTCTTGGCGTTAAACACTGTTCTCTTACCAACTCTGGTTCTTCCGCAAATCTCCTTGCCTTCATGGCGCTTACTTCACCAAGACTCGGTGAAAGGAGTATAAAGCGTGGGGATGAAGTCATTACTGTAGCTGCCGGGTTCCCCACGACCGTTGTCCCGATTATCCAGTATGGCGCTGTTCCCGTCTTTGTAGATGTTACATTTCCCACATACAATATAGATTGCAGCCAGTTGGAAACTGCCCTTTCTGAAAAGACAAAGGCAATCATGGTTGCCCATACCATTGGCAACCCTTTTGACCTGAATGCCTTAAAGAGTTTTTGTGATAAATACAACCTGTGGTTGATTGAAGACAATTGTGATGCCTTAGGCTCAAAATATCTTTATAAAGGCAAATGGCGATTTACAGGAACTATTGGACATATTGGAACTTCCAGTTTTTATCCACCGCACCATATGACAATGGGAGAGGGTGGGGCTGTCTATACAAACGATGCTAGGTTTAAGAGGCTAATAGAGTCTTTCCGCGACTGGGGGCGCGACTGTTGGTGCCCGTCAGGCCGTGATAATACCTGTGGGAACCGCTTTAGTCAACAGTTCGGTGAACTTCCATACGGCTATGACCACAAGTATGTCTATTCCCATTTTGGATATAACCTGAAGGTGACAGATATGCAGGCGGCCATTGGGTGTGCCCAGCTTGAAAAGCTACCTTCTTTTATAGAGGCCAGGAAACGCAACTGGAAGACGCTCAGGGATGGTCTTTCAGACCTCGCTGATAAGTTTATCCTCCAGGAGTCGACGGAAGGTTCGGACCCTTCCTGGTTCGGCTTTTTATTGACGGTAAAAGAAGGGGTGGGATTTACGAGAGATGATATAGTAAACCACTTGGAGTCAAAAGGGATACAGACTAGGATGCTCTTTGCAGGGAACCTTATAAAACACCCGTGTTTTGATGAGATGAGGAAGATCGGAGCAGGGTACAGGGTTATCGGGAATCTTGAAAATACCGACAGGATCATGCGCGACACCTTCTGGATAGGAGTCTATCCGGGAGTAGGTGGACCGCAGTTAGACTATATCATCGCAACAATAAGGAACTACGTCCGCAAGCAATGATTTAAAATAGTTTGTTAAAT
>JAGWZR010000092.1 GCA_018968795.1 Planctomycetota bacterium
CTTATAAGTCATTAAATTAAAACCGCTTAGAGTTCTCCAAGCGGTTTTTGTTTTTATGGGGTATAGCGTTTGTTCTACATAACTAGCAAAATAGTAATTTTTAGAGAGGGATTTTAAAAATGCTGACAAAAAGGATTTTGATTGTTGATGATGAGGAAGGGTATCGAAAGGTGTTGACAAATTCCTTAACGGACATCGGGTATGAGACAAAGGCCGTAAATAATGGTCTGGAAGCATTAGAAGAAATAAGAAGGAAAAAGTATTCGATTATATTGCTTGATGTGAAGATGCCGGGAATGGACGGCATCGAATTACTGGATCGAATACAGGAAATTAAATTTATTTCTCATTCTAACATAGTGATTATTACAGCCTATACAGACCAGGATATTGCAAAGGAGGCGGTGAGAAAAGGCGCAAAAAAGGTGATTACAAAACCTTTTAGTATGGATGATATCGAGGCGTGTCTTAGTGAATTATAGTAACAGTTCAGTCCACCGCAGAGACGCAGAGGACGCAAAGAGAAAACTTTAACTCAGGAGAGGTGAAATATGATAAAAATGTTTAAGGAACGTATAGTTTTTGTTATTGCTACGTTTGTGTTTTTTGGGCTGTTTCCCCTTATTTTGTTTAAAATGCTTGCATTTCCAAAGGCAAGCGCCGAGCTGAAGCAGGGTGTTCAAAGGAATCTGGAAGGTATTGTAAACAAACAAAAAGATATACTAATGCTGTTGTGTGACGAAAGAAGGTCGCATGCCAGGGCTGTTTCGGATGCTATTCAAAGCGCATTATTTATTCAGAGTAATGATGATTTCGTAAGTCTTATAAACGGAAAAGATGGGCACGAATACCTGAGATTAAAGACGCAATTGGAGTGCACAAAGGCAGATTATGGTTATAAGGGGATTTTTGTTTGTGATGGAGCCGGTGCTGTCCAAATAACAACTGAAGATGAAAAATCATTAATAGGTATGAATATTATGAAAGAAAAGCCTTTCCGTAATATTCAAGAGACCTTATATGACGGTAAAACGTATATCTCCAATGTGGTTAATTTTTCACTCGAAGGGAATGCTCTTGAAGAAAATGAGAAAGGTTTGCCTTCGATGTTTATGTCATACCCTGTTAAAGGTCAAAATCACGATGTGGTCGGCGCCGTTGTATTGTGGATGGACACGTCTGTGCTTAATAAAGCCATGAAGAGCGTTGCGCTTGGAAAAACAGGGGAAAGTTATCTGGTAAATAAGGATGGCGACATGCTCACAGAATCAAAATTTTCAGACCATGTTAAGAATACCAGCGGCGCTTACAGATCATACTTTAAGGTCGTAGACCCTGATACCCAGATGATAACAAAGGGAGTAGAAAGGTGTATTACAGAAAAAATCAGTGGTTATGATTTGGAGGGATATAGGGATTACGATGGGCTAAAAGTTGTTGGGGCATGGACGTGGCTTAAAGATTTGAACATGGGACTCATTGTAGAAATAGACGCAGATGAGGCTTCGGGCGTAGTAGACAACATTAATTCGCTGATAATACCACTCATGGTTGTGATGATAATTCCAGCTTTTATTCTTGCAGTGTTGATTTACAGGAAACTTTCTACCGGGTATGTGCTAAAAGATATGTCCTTGCCAAAGAAGGCTACGCTAGGCGTAACAAGCATTATTATGGTTGGGTTTGTAATAGCTATTCTGGACGGTTATGAATTGAGGAAAGAGCGCGGCTATCTTCGCGAACAGAAATACAAAGTACATAATCCATTGAATGTGTTCGGTTCAGTTGTAACGCAAAGGGACGAAGATTTTATTAAGAGTAATATTTCTAAATTCAAGGAGAAGCTGCCAGTTCTCAAATCTGAGAATACCATGAATGGAGGAAGCGAAAAGAAAGAAATTATAAAAAGCGATGCAAAGTATTCATTAGAAAAGACGGTAGCAACGTGGGAATTAAAACCTTAAAAAAGACTATTATATAAGGAGATAATGCTATGAATAACACAATGGTATCAACAATAGATAAATCTAAGGCGCTTCTTGATGTAAAGGATGCAACAGGATGGTATGAGTATGAGCCTTCTTACGATGGGGTAATTACGCATATCAATACGGCTGGTGCAAGGCTTTTTGGATTTACCTCACCTGACGATGTTATCGGAAAAAAGATTAATGAGCTGTATGCGCATCCCTTTGATCACGAGAAGACATTGTCCATGCTGTTCAGGGACGGACAGGTAAATGAGTTTTATACGCTGATGAAATCAAGGAACGGTAAGTTGTTTTTTATAAAACAAGCAAGTTCATTGATAACCGAGGGATTGTACAAATGTCCTTTGAAAATCAAGAGTGAATTCGAGCCTATTCAGTCAATGTTCTCTTTATAACATCAAAAAATTGGATTAGGAGTGTGTTACCTTTACCAATAAACGAAACGAGCGTCGTATAGCCATATAACGATAATCAAAATTTTCAAGGAGATTGGTTTTTATGAATGAATCAGTGCAGACACCGAATGGAAATACAAGGATGCTGATACTTGCAACCGTGGCATTTGCAGTATGCTTTGCGGCATGGACCCTTTTTTCTCCTTTAGCGGTGTACTTGAAGGTTGAATTTAAACTGTCTTCTACGGCGGTGGGATTGTTGCTTGCAACGCCTGTATTACTTGGCTCTATAGCCCGTGTGCCTATCGGCGTTTTGACCGATAAGTTTGGCGGCAGGCGGGTTTTCAGTATCCTGCTTTTATTTGGATTTTTTCCCGTGTTCATTGCAGGTTTTGCGCAGAGTTATGGCTTCTTACTGGTGTGCGGGTTCTTTTTCGGTTTGATAGGGACATCATTCGCCGTTGGAATTCCACAGGTTTCACAATGGTATCCAAAGGAAAAGCAGGGGTTAGCGCTGGGAATTTACGGCGTTGGAAATATTGGTTCCGCGCTTGCCACTTTTGGAGCGCCATTTCTTGCGGAGTCTATAGGGTGGCATAAGGTGTTTATGATTTATTCGATCCCTTTGCTTATTATGGCGTTTGTTTATTGGTTTTTTTCTGCTGACGTTCCGAAACCTGCTAATGTAAAGCCTACAACCTTCAGCGACAAGTTGAAAGTATATAAATCATCCAATTTGATTTGGGTGTTTTGTTTGTTTTACTTCATGACCTTTGGTTTCTTCGTAAGTTTTTCATTATGGTTGCCATCCTACTTTAGGGATTTTTATAAGGTTACACCTATTAAGGCAGGCAGCTTCACGGCAATTTTCGTATTTGCGACCACATTCTCACGTATTCTGGGCGGATATCTCGGCGATCTTTTGTCTGGAAGGCGGATTCTAGTAGTTCTTTCACTGGCAATACTCAGTATATTGATATTCCTGAACCTAAATGTTTCTTTAATGACATCGCTTACCGTTTTTTATATAATGGGAATTTGCTTGGGTATAGGAAATGGCGTTGTATTTAAGCTTGTGGCGGAGTATTTTCCGAAAGACACAGGCGCTGTTGGCGGCATGGTGGGGGCAGCAGGAGGTCTCGGCGGATTCTTTCTCCCAATAATTTTAGGCACGATCCGGGATTATACCAATAACTACTCTCTGGGGTTTATCTTTGTATCTCTCGTGTGCCTCATGTGTCTGTCTTTTATGGAAGAAAAAACCATAACGAAGACATACAAAAAGGCAGTAAAAGCTACCTAGTATAGCGTTTCATTAAACATCTACAGGTTTATTGTCATTGAGAGGGACAATGAAGCAATCTGAAGTACTATCATTGCAAGAGATTGCTTCGTCACTCCGTTTCTCGCAATGACATTTTGCATTGTATACCTTTTCCTGAAACGATCTACTAGAATAAAATGGGGGATATCATACCTTCGCAAAAAAGTTTGACGCCTCCTCATTTGTATGCCTTTCAAGGAAAATCTATCCCACTAAGCAAATCAAGGTTTTTTTGCTAATTTTTCTTTGTTCTGACGATTTAGGCCAAGATTGACCATTATGAGTATATTAAAGATTGCAACCTATTCATTGAATAGCCGCTGGTTTACGGCTGTTGCGGCCACGATGATGATTGCATCTGTCTTCCAATTGTATGGATGTGCTGAAATTTCTTCCTACTTTTTCATAGTGGGATTGGTAGCGCTCTTGTCTGTGACTATTTTTACGGCGCTACGGGTGGTATTATTTTATAACGACACAGTGAACGAGATACTCAATCCTGAAAAAACTCTTTATTTCTTCGCTATTGTCGGGGCTGTTGATCTTGCAGGTATTTGTTTTTCCAGAGTATTTCATCTGTATACGACGGCCAACATCTTCTGGTATGTCGCCATAAGCTTTTGGTTGGGCATTTCGCTTTCCTCATTTAGTATCTTGTTCTTGCATAGGAAATCTGAAGACAGAAAAATTGAGGATATCTTGCATGGCGGATGGTTCTTTGCCACCGTAGGCACGCAGTTCACAGCTTTTCTTGGCGTAACCATTGCGGAGCATGCAATGAGTCACGTGGTATTTATCCAATTGTTTTCGTTTGCGCTATGGTCTATAGGGGCAAGCTTGTACATGGTCTTTATGGCATTAATTATCTTGCGATTGGTATTTTACCGGATTGATAATAACACAGTGCTCACACCTTACTGGATGAATGCCGGGGCGGCCGCTGTAACAGCGCTTACGGGGATAGCATTGTATCAGCACATACAAATGATGGGTGGACCTTTTGTTGATTTCCTTCCATTTTTAAAAGGGATTTCGCTGTTTTTTTGGTCTTTTGGGTTGTGGTGGCTGCCGTTCCTTGTAATCCTGGCTATCAGAAAACAGGTATACGGTGATGAAGGATTTATGTTTACCGTAGGATATTGGGAAATTACCTTTGCATTGGGTTTGTATACCAATAGTACGATTCAATTATTTGATTTATTTAAAGGACAATACCTTGATATTGCTTCGATGTGTTTTTATATTGTGTGCATCATCCTTTGGTGTTTTTCATCGATATTTACGATCGTTCACCTTGTAAAATCGTCAATATGGGTACCTGTCAACGATCTGACAATCAACCATGTGGTTCCGCACAGCTTTAAACTGCGCGGGAGGCTTTTCAGAGTAAAAGCGGTTGTTAATGAATGGCTGGATCAAACCATTCAAGGCATATTAAAGAAGAAATATTGTATCGTTACCAGCAACAATATCACCTGCTTAATTTCCTATAATATGGCGACGAAAAAATGGTACTTTGATCAAGTACAGGAATAACGCTTACTTGTAAAAAGAACCTGAAATGAGATGTTCGATTAATCGATGCCCTTCTTTTATATGCAGACCAGAAGAATGTGCGTTGGCCTCATTATATGGGAGCCCTATGCCTTTTTCTATGCCTGTTCCATAAGCTGCAAAAGGGACCGATTCGGCGGTATGAGTTCTTTTCGCAATAGGCGTATAATGATCCGGAAGCACCAGAATGCGCAAATCGCGGAACTTATTTCTCGCATCAAGAATAGGCCCTATTATCTTGCTATCCACCTGCTCAATAGCCAGTACCTTTTCATGTACATTGCCTTCGTGTCCAGCTTCATCAGGCGCCTCAATATGCACCAGCACCAAATCGTGAGTTTCTAATGCCTGGATGGCGTATTGCCCCTTGTTGGTATAGTTGGTGTCAAAATAGCCTGTAGTGCCAGGCACTTCTATGATGTCCCATCCAAGATAGCATGCAATACCCTTGAGCAAATCCACGGCAGTAATGACTGCGCCTGTGAGATTAAACCGTTCTTTAAATATAGGCATCTTCGGATGCTGTCCCTGTCCCCATAACCAGATCATATTGGCGGGATTTTCTCCTAAGTCTATACGAACCTTATTTACATCATGGTTAGACAGAAGCGCCCGAGAGCGGTTCATGAGATCAATAAGAATTTCGCTTCCGTTCCCTTTCGGGAGGTGTTTTTGGATTGATTTCCCTATAATATCATGTGGTGGGAAACATTTTACATCCATCTCCTGCGTCCCTTTATATACCATGATGTGCCGATAGCTTTTACCTGGGTAAAATAGAATGGTCTCATTGCCCAACTTTTCATTTATCAATTTGATAAGGACTTCAGCCTCATCGGTTTTTATATGACCTGCACAAAAATCTTCTAAGGCGTCTTCATTAGCGGTAATTAAGTTGCAGCGGAATGCCCAATCACTATCATTAAGTCTAATACCAATACTGGCAGCTTCTAATGGCGCTCGGCCCGAATAGTATTCCTTGGGATTATAGCCTACTATGGTAAGGTTTGCCACATCGCTGCCTGCCGGAAATCCGGATGGAATGGTCCGAACAATACCAAGCTGTCCATTCTGTGCGATGAAATCAAGATTTGGGGTGCGGGCTGTTTCTATGGGTGTCCTGCCGCTGAGTTTGTCTACGGCGTAGTCTGCCATGCCATCGGGAATAATAATACAGTATTTCAAGAAACCCTCCTATTCTTCCACACGTAAGAATTTTGTATGATCCCTTATTACATCTAATTTTTTGATCTCTGCAATAGCCTTTTGGAGGTTGCCCTCTTCTGCAAGGTGTGTCATCATTATCAGAGGAACATTGCCGTTCTCTCTTGCCTTATGTTGTATAACTGAGGCAATGCTGATCTCATAATTGCCCAAGATGCCGGATATCTTTGCAAGCACGCCAGGCTTATCAATAACGGAAAATCGCAGATAATAGCGCGTTTTGAACTGTGAAACGCTGGCTATGGGTATGCGCTCACAGCACCCAGAGAAGGTCTTCATGGCCTTGAATGTAATACCTGCCCGTCCAAGAGCAACATCTACAAGATCCGCAACCACAGCGCTTGCCGTAGGCATTTGTCCTGCCCCTTTACCGTAGAGCATTGTTTCTCCTACGGCGCTCCCCGTAATACAAATGGCATTAAAGACGCCGTTTACCGAAGAAAGCGGATGATCATGAGGAAGGAGCGTCGGATGAACGCGGAGTTCAATATTATTTTCTGTCTTTTTTGCGATTGCCAGGAGCTTTAAGGTATATCCCAGTTCGTGTGCAAACCAAATATCTGACAAGTCCACCATACTGATGCCTTCATGATAGATGCACTGGTAATCAAAATCTACACCAAAACCAATTCTTGCTAAAATAGCAAGCTTGTGTGATGAATCTATGCCTTCCACATCCATCGTAGGGTCTTTTTCCGCATAACCCATTTTTTGTGCCTCTGCAAGGGCAGCGCTGTATTTTACATTCTCTTTGGTCATCTTGGTTAAGATGTAGTTTGTTGTACCGTTTACAATGCCAAAAATTGATTCAATCCTGTTTGCGATAAAGCCATCCCTCAATGCAGCGATAATGGGAATACCCCCCCCTACGCTTGCCTCAAAAGAGATGCTTTTGCCGTGTTTTCGCGCCTTATCAAAGAGTTCTGAGCCATGAAGGGCTAAAAGCATTTTATTTGCTGTCACAACGTCCTTGCCTTTTTCAAGCGCCGTCATTATGATTTCCTTGGCAGGATGCAACCCTCCGATAAGCTCTATAATAACCTGTATGTCTGGATTATTTAAAAGTGTCTTTGCATCGGTTGTGAAGAGGATATCTGACGGTAAATTCAACTTGTTTTTTACATCCGGATTAGAGTCGGCAACACCTTTTAACACGGGTACGCAGTCGAGTTTTTCCCAAAGGGGAGAGTTTTTATCCAAAAGAATTTTTGAAACCCCTGTCCCAACGGTTCCCACGCCTACTAGTCCCGCATGAAATGTTTTCATAATTAGTTAGTTCCTAAGATCCTTTAGAATTGTAAGGTGTTTCGTTAATTACAAAGGAGGTT
>JAGWZR010000396.1 GCA_018968795.1 Planctomycetota bacterium
CAAGTGCGTTGTTCAATAGCAATAGTCGGAGGGAGACCATCAATAAGTTCTACGTCGGGCTTTTGTATTTGATTCAAAAATTGGCGGGCGTAAGAGGAAAGACTTTCAATATAGCGGCGCTGACCTTCTGCATAAATGGTGTCAAACGCAAGGGAGGATTTCCCAGAACCACTGACGCCTGTAATAACAGTAAGCCGATCGCGCGGGACATCAACATTGATTCCTTTTAGATTATGTTCCCTCGCGCCCCGAATGGTAATTAAATTATCAGAGTTATTATCTGGCGTCATTGTTTATGTAAGGCTAACATCTTACATACCACGAATACAAAAGCTTCCAAACAGCACAGTAAGACGAATTACGCATCATACACGTTCCGGATGCCTTTTTGAGATAGATTCCCATCTTATTTTGCCAATTGTGATACTTTAAACGGCTACAGACCGATTTCACTTTTGTGCAAGAATCAAGTCAAGTCTCGGACTAGCTGTACGAGTAATCTAACCCCGACGCCCGTAGCGCCTTTTTGGGTGTAAGCATTGCTTTTATCGCACCAGGAAGTACCCGCAATATCAAGATGTACCCATGGATATTTTTCTGTAAACTTGCTTAGAAAACACGCAGCAGTTATGGCTCCCGCATAAGGCCCGCCAATGTTTTTTATATCTGCAATATCACTCTTGATTTGTTCTTGATATTCTTCCCACAGAGGAAGCTCCCAAACCCTTTCCCAAGACTTTTCTCCAGCAATTTTGACCTTTTTTTTCAGCTCTTCATTGTTTCCCATCATACCTGTAACTACCGTGCCCAGGGCAATAACACAAGAGCCTGTTAGAGTCGCAAGATCAATGACAGCGCTGGGCTGATATCTTTCTGCATAAGCTAAAGCATCGGCTAAAATTAAACGTCCTTCCGCATCGGTATTCGCAACCTCAGCAGTCTTGCCTGAATAAAATTTAACAATATCGCCTGGTTTGAGCGCCGAACCACTTGGCATATTTTCAGTGCAAGGAATAAGGCCTACTACTTGGCGAGGCAATTTCATCTTGGATATAGCCTTAATAGCTCCCATAACGGCTGCGCCTCCAGACATATCACTTTTCATTTGATCCATGTCTTTTGCCTGTTTTAGACATATACCTCCCGAATCAAATGTAATCCCTTTCCCAACAAAAACAATCGTATCCCGCCTTTTAGATTGTAGATTGTATTCAAGTACGATGAATTTAGGCGGTTGAGTACTGCCCTGCGCAACACCAAGTAAACCACCCATTCCAAGTCTCTTCAATTCTGGCAGAGATAATATCTTACATCGAATACCCAGTTCCTTGACTAATTTTTTGGCAACTTCCGCTAAAACCTCAGGGGTCTTATCCTTTGCAGGCGTGTTGACGAGATCGCGAGTAAAATACACAGCATCTGCAATAATTTGTCCATGCTTAACGGCTTCCTGGGCAATCCCCAATGCCGTCTGATTAGATAAAAGAAGGGTAAAGGCCTTCAGTTCCTTCTTCTCTTCCGATGG
>JAGWZR010000397.1 GCA_018968795.1 Planctomycetota bacterium
GTCACCCACCGAGAGACACATATCGTCACAGGAAGCCTTTGTGATAATGACGCTCAACGGTGTGTCCTTCCATAAGATCTGGACATGGGCATGTATCTGTCCTTGAATTACATTAACAATCGTTCCGCAAAGCCTGTTTGCCATATATTATTGTAAGAATTTTGAAATAAAAGGCCGTGAAGGCTGAATATTAAGGCATATACAACTTTCTCGAATTTGCTAAATATAACATAGCACTGCATAGCTGTAATGAATTAACCATGTAATAATAAGCAATCACAATTTCTTACTCCCAAAGATATGTTTAAATTCCTTTTCCGTCAGGGAGGCAATCCTATTTACGTACTTCTTGTATTTCGAGAGCAGTTCCTTTGCTTCTGGCGTCAAGGTTGCACCGCCTCCGCCCTTTCCTCCCGTGGTAACTTCCAACAATTTCATACCCAACGCCTTTTCTGTGGCTTTAATCTTGCCCCACGCTGCTCGGTATGACATCCCTAATTCCTTCGCTGCCGCATTCAATGATCCCACGCGATCTACCGCCTCAAGCAACAGCCTTCTCCCCTCAGCAAACGCCACCCCCCCATTCTCTTCCAACCATATTTTAAATCTGACTTTCATATTTTCACCATTATGCTGTAAATGATATAACGATGTCAATAAAAAACTCGTTCGTTATGAAATCTCGCCGAGTCTACGACAAAAGGGTAACTTAATTTTGCTTTTTAGTAATAGAACTAACCATGCAGACATCACGAACGGTGAAGTTAAAGGAATGATACCAAAATTCATCATCCCGTAGGTTATGAAGACAGAAGCAACAATAGCTGCTATTGCCAAAAATAAATAATGCCATTTTCTGTTCGATAATGCTATACCGCATAAAACTCCATTAAAACCAAACAACCCTACATTTATCATATTGAGCGGGAATGAAAATGCAAGAGCTATTATAACTCCCAGCAATGATCCCAATAATGCGTATAGCGCCGATATTCTTGAGCAAACGAGTATTCCAATAAAAATTATGATACCGGTAATAGTATTTTCCTGAAACATCACCTGCCCAATGCCCTTACTTATTGCAGGAATAATCTCTATCTTATTTGCGTTTGGTAATTGAGGCGTTTCTATTTGAATAATGTTTAATTTTAAAATTATAACTATTACTATCCATGTTGAGATAATGAATGGCGCAGTGTAAGGCGGTATTTTCCCTTTGGTCATAAAATTCATAATTATTGATGATAAAATAGCGCCAAAAAAGAGGGCAATAACCGATGGCATGTTGAACCCAAAGAAATACACAGTCGCTAAACCAACCAAAGCGCCGTTATATCCATAGAGACCTTGATTGATATCGTCTCTCTTGTATTTGAAAAGCAGTGCAGTAAATGTACCTGTTAGAACGCCTATGACAGCCCCAATGCCTATCAACCATGAATTATAAAAAGCCCCTCCTAAAAACAAAATCCCTGTTACTACATTATTGAGCAAAAATACCTGACTGATTCCCCGAAAAATTAT
>JAGWZR010000398.1 GCA_018968795.1 Planctomycetota bacterium
CCTCAGGGTGGACAAGATTTTTTACCTTTAATATCGTTTCGATATCATTATTTGCATTATTTAACCTTTCCAGAATACCAAGGGCAATTAAAAAATGGGATTGTTTTGTTAAACCTGTAACCTCTAATCCCACGGACTTCCCGGCATTTATCAAGTTAGTAAAATCCACATGGGCTGTAATGTCTTGTTCTCCCAGTCGTTCGTAGTAATCGCAATTGACGGTATGTTGATAAAAACACCTCAACGTACTCCCTGTGTCATTTCTCCGATACACACCGTCTGCCACATCACCATAATCAATAGTTATTACAAACCCCTTACTCAATTTTTCTGAGACGTATCTTAGCCAATCTACAGCATCCAAATTTACTTCATATTCCTGTCCTTCTTTCAGGCATATTTGGAGCGTTTCAAGATACCCTTTTAACGCAGGTATGGATACCTCATCTTCCATTTCAAAAAAGCCTGCGCCATTATAACCCACATACAATTCTTTTAAAATACCTTTTTTCAACCTTAGCCTGTGTACAGGCAAGGCATCAATAAATTCATTAGATAAAAAACATCCCTGAATCTTGTCGAAAGAGAATCTTTCCTTTGTGTAGGTATGCCAAAAAACCTTCTTTCCCATTGATTCAATAGCATCCAAAAGCAACTGCTGCTTTTCTCTTGCGTAGGGATTTGTCTCAACAATGATATAATGAAAGTTATTATAAAATTTCGGATACGCTCTTTTTATACATCGAATAATGTCGTAACATAACCATCCTCTGTTGGCCCCCATCTCCACAACGGTGAATTTCTCTTCGCCCATAATCCGCCACATCTCTTCCAGTTGTTTTGCAATAAATTCCCCGAAGATTCTACTTACAGTAGGGCTTGTATAGTAATCCCCAAACCTTCCCACCCGTTCAACATCAGAGTTGTAGTAACCGTATTTCGGATGATACAGCGCCATTCGCATAAACTCGGCAAAAGTAATTTTTCCCTCTTTGTTTATCTCTTCAATTATTAAATCTCTCAGTAACTGCATAAAACCAAAACTTTAAATACGATTAATTAACTCTTGAATATACCGCTTCAATCCTTCAATCCCCGCATACCGTACACCCAATGCCTTGGATTGGGTATTATCGATAGTATTGATAGGTTGCTTAGGCGTGCCGCCGATATTGGATTGGGAAGCACAAAGATCCTTAGCCATACGTGCAACGCTTATATTATCAACATAAAAGTCTACCAGATTATAAATCTTCCCTGACGCATTTTTATTATCAATTGCCAAGTTTATAGCCTGTGCCACGTCTTCCACAAAGACGATCTTGCCACCTCCCGAAACTTCTACATTGATTCCGTGCTTGATGTCCTTAATTATATTGTACCAGGCAGAGTGGGCCAGATGGAGGTTTACACCGTAGATGCCTACAGGACGGAAGATCGTCGTATCAAAAGCTTTTGATATGAAATACGAATGACAAAATGCCTCGACTGATGCCTTATAAGCGCCATAATTCGAATC
>JAGWZR010000093.1 GCA_018968795.1 Planctomycetota bacterium
TAATACCACGAACTTGTCCACCCGATTTGATCGCGTCTAGAAATACTTTGAAGTTTGATGTCTGGGCTATATCAGTTATATCTTTTATCTTCATACCGAAGCGTAAATCGGGAGCGTCGCAGCCATAAGACGCCATGGCATCTCCATAGGAAAGGCGGGGAAAGGGAGTAATAATCGTTTTGCCAATAATCTTTTCAAAAATAGTAGCAATAAGCCCTTCGATGACCTGAATAATGTCATTTTCATCGACAAAAGACATTTCCATATCCATTTGGGTAAACTCAGGCTGTCGCTGGGCACGGAGGTCTTCGTCGCGAAAACAGCGCACAATTTGAAAGTAACGATCATAGCCTGCGACCATGAGGATCTGTTTAAAAAGCTGCGGTGATTGGGGTAACGCATAAAAATTTCCAGGATTGACCCTGCTGGGTACCAGATAATCCCTGGCCCCTTCTGGCGTACTCTTTGTCAGCACGGGAGTCTCGATATCGACAAAGTTCAAGCGGTCGAGGTATTCACGTATTGTCTGACATATCTTGTGACGGAAAATTAATCTCTTCTGCATTATGGGGCGTCTCAAGTCCAGGTAGCGATGCTTGAGCCTTAATTCTAAAGATACCTTGTTCTCGTCCGTGATTTCAAATGGCGGGGTTTCTGATCTGTTTAATATCTCAAGGGCGTCGGCATATACCTCTATTTCTCCCGTATCCAGATTTGGGTTTAACGTGCCTGCAGGTCTGGCAGAGACTATGCCCCGTATAGCGACAACATATTCGTGCCTTAATTGACGGGCAGTTTCGTAGAATTCACTTCCTTTATCAGGATTAAAGACGACTTGGGTAATACCGTATCTGTCTCTTAGATCTATGAAGATTAAACCGCCATGATCGCGGATGCTGTTTACCCAACCCAGCAGAATTACCATAGATTTTACGTCATTAATGCGTAGTTGGCCGCAGGTATGCGTTCGTTTCAGTTTAGACATGTATTTGCTGTCTCCTGGGAATTAGAAATTTGTCAGCTCTTGAGATGTGCTTGTTTATTGAGAAACCAATTGAGGACTTCATTTTGCTTGAGCGAGATTTCTTCACTTGTTTCCATTGCTTTTATCTTAACGTCCCCGCGTGCTAGTTCGTCGGGCCCCAGCACAATTACATACTTTACTCCCAATTTATTTGCCATACGCATTTGCGCCTTGGGGCTTCTCCCTTCATAGTCATAATCGGCAGAAAGGTTGGATTTTCTTAAAAGATTAAGGAGGTAAAAACACTGTTTCTTGGTTTCTTCACCGATGGAAATGATGTATACGAGCGGGGAAGCGCCGGAAAATTCTTGATACGTGGATTTGTTTTTAGCCATAACATTCTTGAGCGCCAAGATCGTTGCCTCCATTCCGATAGCGAATCCAACTGAACCGATGGAAGGTCCTCCAATATCAGAAACTAGATTATCATATCGCCCGCCAGCGCAAATCGCATCCCGAGCGCCTAATGAAGAGTGAGTGATTTCGTAAACAGTCTTTGTATAATAATCCAGACCTCGCACCAAATGGGCATCCACGATGTAAGGAATTCCGATCTCTAAAAGAGATTCCCTTACGGTCTTTGCGTGGGATTGACACTCATTGCATAAATAATCACTGATAGAAGGCATCTGATGCCCGATCGTTTTACATTTCTCGTTTTTACAGTCCAGAATACGAAATACGTTTCGGTTGAGTCGCGATTGACAGAGATCACACAACGTCTTTTCGTGTTCGCGGAGTTTTTCTTTGAGGATATTTCTGAAAACAGGCCTGCACTTCTGACAGCCGATGGAGTTAATCTTGACTTTGTATCCCTTAAGGTCGATACGGTCAAATATTCTGGCGGCGACACTGATGGTTTCCACATCGAGCAAGGGGTCAGAGGCGCCCACTGCTTCAATGCCCATTTGATGAAATTGTCGGAGCCTTCCAGCCTGTGGGCGTTCCTTTCTAAACTGTGGTCCAATGTAGTAGAATTTTTGAAATTTTTTTGTCTTATATAATTCGTATTCCAAATATGCACGCATCACAGGGGCTGTGTTTTCAGGGCGTAGCGTGATGCTTGAGTCTTCACTATCGGCGAAGATATACATCTCCTTCTCGACGATGTCTGTTGCTTCGCCAATACTTCTGACAAACAAGCGGGTATCTTCAAAAATCGGCGTGCGGATTTCGTAATATCCGCAAAGCTCGAATTCTTGTCGTCCGATACCCTCAAGCCTTCGCCATAAAGCCCAGTTTTCTGGCAATATATCTTCCGTGCCTCTGGGCGCTTTAAAGGCGTACTCAGTTTTCTTTTCTGCACTTGTATTCACGTTCATTGCATTAATCCTGTTGATTTTATAAAGGTATAAACGAAAAACCAATTATATCAATCAGGGCGCAATATGCAAGGCTTTTTAGAGGGCGCAATTATCCAAGAAGATTAAATTTCTGCTAATTCAATTGTTCTTGATTGGACATTGTCTAGTCTGCTAGATTTTCAAAACAATCTTTCCAAAATTTTCCCTATTCAGCATTTTCTGCTGGGCCGCTGCAGCTTCTTTTAGTGAAAATACACTGTCCACAACAGGTTTCAGTTTTCCAAGTTCTACAAGGTTCAGTATGTCTAGGAGTTCTTTTTTACTGCCCATATAACAACCAATGATCGCATGCTGTTTCATGAACAGTGAGCGGATATCTATCGTTGTTGTTGGTCCGCTTGTTGCGCCACACACCACCATTCGTCCACCCTTGGTAAGGCACTGTAGGTTCTTATCCCACGTATCGGGTCCAATATGTTCGAAGATAAGGTCAACCCCTTTGTTATTCGTCAAAAGCCTTACGTTTCCTACATAATCTTCTTTTGAATAGTCTATAACTTCGTCAGCGCCAAGTTGTTTTGCCTTTTCTAATTTTTCCTTCCCTCGGGCTGTGGTAATTACCCGTGCGCCGGCCAGATGGGCAATCTGGATAGCGGCGCTGCCAATACCGCTGCCGGCAGCATGTATCAATACATTCTCTCCCGGTTTGAGTTGCCCGCGGGTAATGAGCATGTGCCATGCCGTTATAAACACGAGGGGAATGGCCGCCCATTCCTCAAAGGAGAACTTATTGGATACGGGAATAATATTGTCCACATGGGCCTTGGCAAACTCGGCATAGCCTCCCTGTACCTGAAACCCCATGATCTTGAAACTGTTGCACATGCTGTCGTTGTTGGTAATGCAGTACACGCACTTTCTGCAACGAACCCCAGGGGCTATGAGTACCTTATCACCTGCCCTGAAGTTTTTGACCTCCATTCCTATCTCAGCAACTTCACCGGCAACATCGCTGCCAAGAATATGCGGCATGGGAATTTCTATGCCCGGTAATCCTTGTCTTACCCATATATCCAGATGATTTAATGCACATGCCTTTACCTTTACAAGCACCTCATAGGGAGAAATTTTTGGTTTCTCCATGTCTGTATGCGTTAACTTGTCTATCCCGCCATGCTCCTTAAAAACAACTGTCTTCATAAAGTTTCTCCTGTATTAGAAATGTATCTTAAAGATTAAAATAATTATTAAGTTCGATTCGTAAGCGCCTTAAACCACCCTTTTCCCCGGAGAGAAAGAACTCGATCCCCTGCCAGTTTTTATTCTTCGTTAGCCAGTATTTATGAATCTTCATGCCAACTTTTCTTCCAGCGCTTCTTTTGCGTATAGGGAGGTGTACAATTTATTGGCCTTGATGAGCTGTCCGTGCTTACCTTTTTCAACTATCATTCCGTCTTTCATAACTACGATCGTGTCGAAATCTCTCACTGCAGGCAGCCTGTGTGTTACGACTATTAATGTTCTCCCCGGGAAATTTTTTAGTATATTTTTAATAATGCTGTCTTCTATTCGCGCGTCTATAGCTGAAAGACAATCATCCATGATGATAATATTTGGATTAATAGCCAGTGCCCGTGCAATGGTAATCCGCTGCTTTTGTCCGCCCGACAAGTTAATTCCACGTTCACCCAGGTAACTTTCATATTTGTAAGGGAGTTCCTGAATCTCCCGATCCACCGCGGCAATAGAAGCAAGTTGATCTGCTTTGTTATTCCTATCTTCTATTTCTGTACCGAGTAATAAGTTGTCTGCTATGCTCTCAGAGAAGAGAAATGTGTCCTGTGGAACAAATCCTATGTGTCGTCGTAATATCTTAATATTAAGCGTATTAATATCAACGCCGTCTATAAAAATGTTCCGGTCGTTTGTGGGAATCAAGCGAGGAAGCATGCTTATTAATGTTGTTTTTCCACTTCCTATAGGACCTACAATGGCGACACGGTGTCCTGCTGGAATCCTTAAATTTATGTCTTTCAGTACCCATTCTTTTTGAGGGTCGTATTGGAAGTTTATGTCTCTGAATTCTATCTCACCCTTAGGAATAAATTGCTTGACGGCATTATCTTTTGAAACAATCTCAGTCCTTTCTTCCATCACTTCATCAATACGTTTCATGGAGGCATTACCGCGCTGTAAGAGGGATAAACACCATCCTATAGCAGTCATGGGCCAGACCATCATGGAGATATAACGTTGGAAGGCAACCAGGGTGCCTACGGTAATCTTCCCATCAATGACCATCTTTCCACCGATGAAAAGTAATAGAATAATGCCCATGTAAGTAATGTATTCGAAGGCAGGTCCCAGGAGTGACTGAGGGATGGCCAGTTTGAGATTTTTTGTCATAAAATCTTTACAGAGCTTGCGAAATATGCCTTGTTCCTGTCTAGACATATTAAATGATTTTACAATACGGATACCTGATATGTTTTCTTGCGCCTTTTCACTGATTCTTGAAAATTGTTCTTGGACTTCGAAAAATCTTTTGTCAATGATGTCTTTGATTTTATAGGCGATGAACGGTGTGAGAGGCATCAGGAGAAATGTGTACAGTGACAGTTTGGGAGATAAATAGATAATTATCGGAGGTATTACAAAGAAATAAAATAAGGCATCCAGCCCGATCAGAAATCCAGGTCCAACCGCCATGCGCACGGCGCCGATATCATTCGTTGCCCTTGACATGAGATCGCCTGTCTTGTATTTTTGAAAAAACCTCTGAGAAAGGTTTTCTATATGTCCAAAAAATGCCATGCGCAAATCGTAATCGCACCGAAAAGACGTTCCAATAAAATTCATCCGCCAAATGTACCGGCACACGCCCTGAAAAAAGCCCACCAAGAGAAATAATCCTGAAAGGGTTGCGATCTTCGCAAGATTAACCTCTTTTGAGAGGATGTCTATGGCCTTTTTGATAATAAGTGGTGGAAAGATATTGATAATATCTACGGCAATCAGCGATACCGTGCCGATAATAAAGTATCGCTTGTATTTTTTTACAAAAACCCTGTAGAGAATGCTCTTGTCCCAAAACTTCCGCAGCTTTTCAAACGCCATGTTAATTGTTTTAAAATTATCTCTGTATTTTTATGATTTTGCTTATAAAATATATTTGCCTTAATGAATGTTACGAAAAGTTAGCTTATCACATTTTCTTGATAATGTATACGATTAATCCCCCCGTATGTAGTGGTGCGGTTATAAAAGGGGATTAATTTTTTAAGAATAAAATTCTTCGTAAAGCAGATACCGATTGAGGTTTTTGTTGATATGGGAAAAAATACGCAAAGAGAAACGGTCTACGCATTTAATAATAATGATATCGTTGCTACGTATGATTTCGATATGGACGTGTGGCACCCTAACCGCGCAAAAATGGCGTCTATTGTATGCGAGATATTACCGTTTAACAGGAGTGGAAATATAAAAATTTTAGACTTGGGGGTAGGTACTGGGTATCTATCTCACAGGATTATCGAAACGTTTCCAAACGCAACGATTACTGCCGTAGATGCAGCGGAACTCATGATAGAAAAAGCCAAGTTGAGACTGCAAGGTTACCTTAAACAAGTTACATTTCAAGTTTCAACTTTTCAGGAATTATCAGATAAAGAAAATATTTTTTCTCGCTTTGATGCAGTGGTTTCATCCTTTGCCCTTCATCATTTGTACCGTGAGGAAAAACAGATATTATTTAAGTACGTCCACTCGATATTAAAACCCAACGGTTGGTTTATGAATTGCGATATCTTTAAGGCTGCCGATGCCGTGCTTGAGGCTCGATTCCAATATTTACACCACCTGGGAATACAACAGAGAACAAAAAAGATTAAACACCAGGAAAAGTCACTTGACCAAATTTCCGCAGAATTGGCAGATAAAGAAAAGAAAGACGGCGACCATCCTTTGTTACTCATAGACGACCTACAACTCCTTGTGGATGCCGGGTTCCGTACCGCAGAGTGTTTTTGGAAGGAATATCGAGAGGCAGTGTACGGTGGGATAAAATGATTCGTCTAAATAATGTTGGTCTGTCCTTTGGCGCGAATATTATTTTAGATAATGTTTCCTTGCACATCCGGACAAATGACCGGATCGGTTTAATCGGTCCAAATGGTGCGGGCAAATCCACCCTCTTCAAACTCATTTGTAAATGTGTTGAACCCAGCGCAGGTAATCTTATTTGTGCGAAAGATGCAAACATCGGATACCTTCCTCAGGAAGGTTTTGTTTTTAAGAAGCAGACCGTCTTCGAAGAGGCTAGTTCAGCCTTTGAAGACGTTCTCTCCCTGAAACGTCAGATTGATAAAATTCATACCCAAATGGAAGACGCCTCCATACAGGGAGAGGACTATCAGTTACTCCTTGACCACTATGCGCACCTGCAACATCAATTGGAGGTTGTCAACGCCTCCAAGGTTGATGCGGAGACGGGCAAGGTCTTAAAGGGCATGGGATTTAAAGAATCAGATTTTGAAAAGGGCATCAACACATTGAGCGGCGGGTGGCAAATGCGGGTGGCTCTTTCACGATTATTACTCCAGGAGCCCAATCTACTCCTCTTAGACGAACCAACGAACCACCTAGATATTGATTCTATCCTCTGGTTAGAAGAATATCTCAGAGGGTTTAAAGGCGGACTCATTATCATATCGCATGATCGGGCGTTTCTTGACCGTAACATTTCCAAGGTTTGGGAACTGGAGAAGGGAAAGATTCATGAGTTTTATGGAAATTACTCCTTGTATGAAATTGAAAAAGAAAAACGAATGGAGCTTCAGACAGCGCGTTATGTCAACCAGCAGAAAAGGATTAAAGAGGTGGAGCGGTTTATCGAGCGATTTAGGGCAAAGAACACAAAGGCATCCCAGGTGCAGAGCAGGATCCGTATGCTTGAAAAGATGGAGAAGGAAGAGTTGCCCGACAACACCATAGAACAGATAAAATTTAGATTCCCCCCATCAAAACAAAGTGGCGTAACCGTACTTGCCGTAAACGATGTTTCACATGAATACGACGGACGCATAATCTTTCAGGATATTTGCCTTTCGATAGAACGCGGAGAAAAGGTAGCCCTTGTAGGGCAAAACGGGTCGGGAAAATCTACGCTATCACGTATCATAGCCGGCGTTGAGCAGCCCCACTCCGGCGTTATTAAGATGGGTCATAATGTCCTCTTTGATTATTTTGCTCAGGAACATGCGGAGAAGTTAAATAACAAGAATACCATATTAGAGGAGGTTGAATCTGTCGCTCCGTTTTCCATGATTCCCCACGTACGGCATATATTAGGAGCCTTCCTGTTTTCAGGCGATGATGTTTTTAAGTCCGTCAATGTTCTGAGCGGAGGTGAAAAATCTCGTCTGTCCCTTGCTAAGATG
>JAGWZR010000094.1 GCA_018968795.1 Planctomycetota bacterium
CGCCTACGCCATACACTTCAACGCCTTGATCTATTTTCTCGCATAAATCTTTTAACTCTTTCCTTCTTCCACAAAAATCAGTAATATTTATTTTCCCTTCAGAATACCATGTAGTGATATTTTTGGTTAATTGGTCTGTTATTGTTTGGATATCATCAAAATCTGAAATTTTTGGACAAAATTCTATTTCGGCTTCTCCTTTAAATTCCCATACTTTTTTTGCAACGTTAAAATAACGGTCTATTTTATCAGTATCAATTTCTTTAAAAATACTATTTGATTTAACTTCACGCCAATCTATTTTTTCCCAATCTTTTAGTTTTTCTATAACCTCCCAGTCTTTATCTACGAGATACGCTTGGTGTGGTTTCCCTTCTGACAGGGCAATTTTGTACTCGCAATGGGTATAGGATATTTGACCTATACAGGTTCCATTATTTAAGCATATACAATCTTTTAGTTTACACGTATCAATAAGACTGCCGTAATAAGGTGAGATAAGAAAGATTACAATATCGCTTCTTTTCAATTCCTCTCGTGCGATTTCTTGAGATGTTCTGCCATCGGGAGTAAATTCTTCCATTCCAACACCTGCAAGAGCTGTATTCAACTTAGAAAGAAGTTTCGCCCTTTCTTCTGCAAGGTCTCTAAAGGTAGAGCTTATAAATACTCTCAACATTAAATTTCACCAAAATATTAAGGATATATTTGATGTTATGTGCTTAAAATATGTAAATTTTATGACAAATATGCCCGAAGTATAAGCTTTTTAAGAGTGGTTTATTCATTTTTATCACACATGGAAATACCCTTTTATGTTGCTGAAATGGGTCAATTCCGTTGATGACATTCACTGCCAGAAGACGGCTACTGTCAGCATTATCAATGTTCAGATTCAGTGATAACCCGATACTGACTTGGACTCAAAAGGCTGTTGAATTCGTTCAGATTAGCTATTTCAATTTGCAAAAACCACCCATCGCCATAAGGATCTTCATTCACAAGCTGTGGTTTTTCTTGAATTTCATGGTTGACCTTTACAACCTTGCCTGATAGCGGAGAATAAATATCATAAGCAGCCTTCACGGATTCAACCACTGCGCAAGGCTTGCCCATTTTCAACTCTTTGCCTACCGATGGTAATTCAACGAAAACAATATCCTTCAGTTGCTGCTGCGCAAAGTCAGTGATGCCTACTATCACTTCTTTAGAATTTATTTTCTTCACCCATTCGTGCGTCTTTGTGTAAAGCAATTCACTTGGTATATTCATTATCTAAACTCCCTTTTGTAAAATGGGGTCTTCACAACGCGTGCATTATAATTTTTATCCCTAATTTGAATTTGCAACTCCTCTCCCATTTTGGCATATTGAGATTTTATAAGGCACAACCCGATGTTTTTCTTCGTGGAAGGACTAAAAGACCCGCTGGCAACTCTGCCAATTGTCTCGTTTCCCTTTAATACGGTGTAACCATGACGGGGAATACCGCGGTCTATCATCTCAAATCCGACTAACTTCCTATCAACCCCTTTTATCTTTTGCCTTAATAAAGCATCTCTACCAATAAAATTTCCCTTATCAAATTTCACTGTCCAATCAATAGTGGTCTCAAGGGGTGTTATTGTTTCATCCATATCATTTCCGTACAATAAAAGACACGCCTCTAATCGCAGGGTGTCTCTTGCACCGAGACCGATTGGTCTTAAACCGTCTTGCTTGTTCTTCTCGATGAGCAAATTCCATAGTTTTACAGCATGTTTTGCATCTACAAATAACTCAAAACCGTCTTCGCCCGTGTACCCCGTTCTAGAAATTGTTATTCGTATACCATTCCATACATAATCATCGAAGTAAAACCTTTTTATATAATCAAATTTACTCTTGAAGGCAACTTCAAGCATATTGACAGATTGAGGGCCTTGCAATGCGATGAGAGACACCCTGTCGGTCAAATCCCTAATTTTTAATGGTTGATAGTCTATAGCCTGCTTTCGTAACCACAAAAGGTCTTTTTCTGTGTTAGAACAGTTTACCACCAACATGAACTGATTTTCATGCCGTCTATAGACGAGGATATCGTCGATAATCCCGCCTTGCTCATTGCAAATAAGAGTGTACAGGGCCTGGTTATCTACAAGCCGAACTGCATCATTTGTGATGATTTGTTGAATGAATGGGAGCGCTTTATCTCCGAAAAGCTCGATTCGCCCCATGTGAGATATATCGAAAATGCCTGCATTTTTTCTGACACAGTGATGTTCGCTGATGATACTGTCATACTGGAGGGGCATTACATAGTCATGAAAAGACACCATCTTTGCGTTGAGTTTGAGGTGAGCATCATAAAGAGGCGTCTTCTTCATTGTTAGAAAATTCTATTCATTCGTCATCGTAGTTGTAACCGCAGGTAGATTTAAGATGATAGAAATAATCATTTTCATTATAGGGATAGAGCGAACACATGGTTGGCTTTCGATCGTATACCCTACACAGGGAGAGACCATTTTCATCATACTCAAGATACTGACACCGTAAGGATGCATGACAACAGCGTCCGCATCGCAAGCAATTTCCCTTTCGCCTTTCTAATGAAGCGTAAATTTCTCGTTTATTGAAGATGTAATTAACCCTCCTCCATGCCTGCAATAGGAGTGCAGAACAGAATATATCAGCCTTCTGAGTTATTTGAAAAATCTTTTGTACTATTCGATGAATCTTTTTTATTTCAAGCTTGCTAATAAATTCTGTCATGAATCTTCATCCTTTTTATAGATCGAAAGCTAAAAAAATATCCGTATTTCATATCACATTTATGTATTTCAGTCAAGATAAATGCCAATAAAGTGGAAGTCATTATAACCATTTATATAACGAGCCAAAATCCCAAAAACGTTTGCAATTGACTTCAAATCATTTATACTACTTATAAAACTGATTTTGAATATTAGCTACTTCCGAACATCGCATATCCTTTCTACTACTACAATAGAGGACTTAAGTATGATACGCTTCTCAACCAGAGCTCCAAAATTCCTCAAAATAGGCATTGTATTATTTTGCTTCATGTGCCTCTTTTTTGCAATCAACACAGCCTCCAAGTACGAACATCAGAAAACAGAAACAGAAATTCAAACTAATAAAGTAAAAGAACTCGAAGAAAAGATACATGAATTGTCCAGCACAAACCAAGAATTAGTGCAAATTCGCTATAATTTAGTCCAAGAAAAAGAACAAATGGCTAAGGAAATCAAAACCCTGCGAGAAAAGTGCCTCGAGTTCGAAGACTGGAAACATGCAATTGAAAAGGGAGGAGATAGTAAAAGTAACCCCTTAACTACGAACCAAGAAAAATGATTTAAGAAAATTTTCAAGAACAAGCAGGTTTTACCTATAGCGGTCTTCAATAGTTTCCAAAATAATTCCCAATGCTAAAAAAACTCCACTATTAACCTTGCCAATTTAAAATAGGCTTTATACTTTTCAATCCTGTATTTTTGCCTTTCAGTCTGAGAACGGATCACTGCTTGTTTCGAACACCCCAGTCTTACGACCTGCCAGTCCATTTTTTCATATCCTTTTAGAAGATGCTCTAGTTCGTCTTTCGCTTGTAATGCAATAATCCATTGAGGATGGAGTAATTCTATATTGTGCAGTTTAAGGATACGGGCAGCGGGGCCGTCAACAAAACCTGTAGTGTCTATCAGAGTAATTTCCGAGCCTCGCTGGAGGGATTTATCTACCATTATTTTCACGGCATGGAGGGTCTGTAATAAAAAACCTTCAGGTGAAATATTTCCCACAAAATGGAGATTAAAGGCATTTGAATAATCAGCTTGATTTGGCGGGGTATTGAAAATCTTTAGTCCCACGGTAGCAGGTGGGCCTAAAGTGGATTGTCCTAAATCGCTATCAACATATCCAACACGTATTCCAGAAACCGTCCATTTGTGAATCAGAAACTTACACAGGGTAGTCTTGCCACTGTCGATCTTACCGATAACAATACATATTTTTGCGGCTTGTTTTGTTCGGCCAGCAACTGCCTTCCAATCTTCTGGAATATCTATATTGTTCATTATTCATTATCGAACTTTATATCCTTAACCTCCAGTTCCAGATGCTCGCTATCCATCCAATTATTTATTTTTACGATAAAGGCCATTGAGCATGTTCTTCCATTCTGTTTAAACCTTTCTATTTTTTCACCCATACCAAAAGCAACAGACCTGATGGCAACATCTCCCTGCTTAACGTAGAAACTTATGTGCTGTCCTTTGGAACCGATACGGCGCGGCTGCCCCACAATTTTCAGATTCGTGGCAGCAAATAAAGGTATGGGGTTACCTTCGCCATGAGGAGCTAAACGCGCAAGTTCCGATACCAATGCCTTTGATAACATTGAGAGTGTAACCCCTGCATCAATATTCAAAACTGGCACCAGATCCATCCTGCACAGTTTCTGAGACGTCATACTGTTGAGCATCTCCCGAAATTCATTGATATTATTGGGATGTATCTTTAACCCTGCAGCGCGCGCGTGGCCGCCTACAGAAAGCAATTTTCCCTTACAACTTTCCAGAGCCTCCAATATGTGGAATGAAGGAATGGAACGTGCAGAACCATGCCCCATATCGTCCGCTATAGCAATCATCACGGTTGGCCGATTAAATTCTTCTACCATTTTAGAGGCGATAATTCCAATAATCCCCGGATGCCATGCATTATCCGCCAATACGATGGCAGTAGTTTCATCCAGATTCAATTCATCCATAACCTTCTTTCTGGCTGATGCCAGAATGTTAACCTGAATCCCTTGCCTCCTTTTATTCTCCTGTTCTAAGAAATTAGCAATTTCTACAGCTCTCTCTTTTAGCGTTGTAGTCAACATCTCAACTACAATTCCCGCATTACCTATACGGCCTGGCGCATTGAGCCGAGGCCCCAAACGATATCCTACGTGAAAGGTGTCGAGATTTATATTGGAAAGATCCGATACATCAAGAAGCGCCCTCAAACCTGGAATTTCAGTACATTGCAAGGCGCTGAGTCCATACTTTGTCAGGATACGATTTTCGCCCAAGAGTGGCACCACATCGGCAATTGTGCCAAGCGCTACGAGACCCACAGCGTTTAATAAAAAATCCTTGAATTCCAACGATACCTTCTTCTGTGGTGAAAAATGCTGTCCAATAGCCCACGCCAGCTTAAAGGCAATACCAACCCCTGAAAGATCGTTAAAAGCATGTTGGGATGTTCTTAATTTTGGATTGACTACCGCAAAAGCGTTGGGGATTTGTTTCCCGGGTTGGTGATGATCGGTAATAATTAAGTCGATACCATAAGCGCGCGCAACGTCCGCTTCCTTACAGGCATTGATACCACAATCGACCGTTAAAATGACGTCTGCCTTATCTTCCTTCAGTTTTTTTATGGCGTCTTCATTTAACCCATATCCCTCTTCCAATCTCTCTGGAATATAGTAACTTACCTGTGCCCCCAACAATTTCAGGCATCGATACATGAGCGCCGTAGCGGATAGGCCGTCGACATCATAATCGCCATAGATGACGATTTTTTCTTTCTTACGTACGGCGTCATTAATACGAAGCGACGCCCTCTCAACGTCTGGTAGAAGAGAAGGGTCTCCCAATGCCCCAATTTGTGGTTGGAGAAAGCTCTTAGCAGATGAGACATCATTGATTCCGCGATTGATAAGAACCTGCGCTAGCAAGTGCGATATTTTAAGCTTGCTTGCAATCTCAATCTGTAATGTTTCGTTAGGAGGGGGAAATACCCACCGTTTGTTCATTATTATATTTTATATTTAAGTTATGTTTTTAGGATTTTGCGACCCGTATCTTTCTCTTTATGATTTACCATTCTACTTTGATTTTTAAGTCTTTCAATGAAATTTAATTATTTTTGTTTTACATTTTAAGATATGGTTAAAATTGATACAAAAAAGCGCACACAGTATCTAAAATGCACCTTAATAGCTCAAATTTTTTTCCAACATCCAGAAATCCAACAACTATAGAAGCTCTCCCTAACGGGAAACCAATCTTATAAATTGCGGCAACACAAAACCTTTTCATTGAAAAACTCACGATGATGTGATAGCATTCCCCAAAAGTAGTAGCATGAAATATTTAGGATCTAACAATAATAGTTATTTACTTAGCCACCAAGCTTTGTGGCTTGATAGTTCAAATGAAAATACTTGTTATTGGCGCCCACGGGATGCTCGGCAGAACCCTTATTAATCGATTATCCCACCTTTCGGACACCAAGAATCCATATCCAGAAGTTGTTGCCGCAGATCTTGAGCATGTCAATGTCACGCATGAATTAAGCACCACTCGATTCATTACCCAGGTCATGCCAGACATAATTATCAACTGTGCTGCATTCACAAATGTGGATGCATGCGAAACCCAAGCTTCTGAAGCCTTTGCTGTCAATGCTACAGGAGCAAAAAATATTGCTTCGGCGGGGAAACAAACGGGAGCAAAGGTTATCCATATCAGCACCGATTATGTATTCGACGGGACGAAAAATGAACCTTATACAGAAACCGACAAACCGAGTCCTGTCTCGATCTATGGAAAATCAAAGCTTGAGGGAGAAATTGCTGTCCATGAAATAAGTGATAATTATGTCATCATCAGAACGGCATGGCTTTTTGGCCCCTACAGAAATAACTTCGTAACCACGATGTTAGAGTTAGGAAGGAAAACCCGTGCAGTGTCTGTCGTTACCGATCAGCATGGAAGTCCCACATATACGAATGACTTATCGTTTGCAATATGGACTATCATCTCGCTGAATCTTAGAGGCATGTACCACGTGACAAACTCCGGGACATGTTCACGCTACGAGTGGGCAAGAAAGATTTTTGAATTAACAGGTGATCGGATATCCGTACATCCTGTGAAAACTGCAGATTACAAACGCGCCGCCGCTGTCCCGCAAAACTCTTCTCTAAACTGCACGAAATATACCACCGCTACCGGACATAAAATGAGACCGTGGCAAGAGGCACTGAAAGACTATATGAAGGTTTGTAAACTATTAGCCACGAATTGCACCAATGGTCATTAATGAAGAACTGATATCTAAACAGCATAGGGGTTTTGCGGTTTACCATGTGTTTTTGACTTAGTTAAAGAACAAAAGTCAACCTCGATTCCCCTTTTCCCATAGTCTTTTCAAATCTCTGGCACCATGAACAAGAACTGGTATCCACAACACGAGATTGTTCTATACTATTAATTAAGCGCTATTCTCTGGCAAACGGCTGAGAAGCTCGTTTACCTCTTGTTTGGCTGTTTGCATATCTACCACTCCTGAAAAGGTATAGTTTTTATTTCCTAACGGTCGTTATTGATAAACCCATTGTTTTTGTCAAACGTTTTTCAGGCTTTTATCTTCTTTCCTTAGTTCGGCGACAGTCTTAGAATTATCTTGAGAATAGAGAGTGAAAATCTTATAGTTAATGTTTTAAAATTTCAGTAATTGAGATGCTCTTGATCTTTCACTTCTTTCGCCTTCGCACAGGACAGGCTTTTCAGAATAACAAAACGAAGATTTTTAAATTGGCCAGACCACAGAGAAAGAATTCTCTATGAAACTCTGTAACCTCTGTGGTTGTTAAAACATGTAAACAAAACTATGAAGAAATCCATTATTGCCCGCGGCATACGGGTAAATAATTTAAAAAATATAGATGTCGAAATTC
>JAGWZR010000399.1 GCA_018968795.1 Planctomycetota bacterium
GTCATACCACTTTATGAATAATGGTATCATTTCTCTTCGCTTTGGAACGGTTGTCTGATTCTTCTTTTCTTGCAACAAGCAAACGAATCGGTATCTCCTATGGAACGTTAGCTAAGGTACTCAAGAAAGTATTCACCCTCTCCAAAGTCAACTGGGAAGAACAGGAGAAAGAGGGAGTACTGCGTTTTGGTATCGATGAGCACCATTTCGGAAGAAAACATAAGTTTCTGGTAACGGTAGTTAATCTTTTAACCGGAAAACCTATTCATATTCTTCTGGATGATAGACAAAAAACATTGGTCTCATGTCTGCGTTCTCTGCCCAAAGAAGTGAAAGATTCCATTGAGGAAGTGTGTACCGATATGAAGCAGTCGTTTATCAGTGCCGTTGAACAAGAACTCAAAAGCGCCCGTATTGTCGTCGACCACTTCCATATCATTCAGGATGCAAACAGATGGGTAAACGATGCCAGGAGCATTGAAGATGATGTATTTTAGGAAAATTGAGACTTCGTTTTTTTAGGAAAACTCAGATTTCGTGTAACAACCCAATTCTAGGTTGACAAAGAAATAAAATGATCTATAATACATGTTAGAGCTATGTAAAACTTTGCCAACAGAAGGGCCTTGTAACCCGCTATTGGCGGGTTTTTTGTTCTTATTTTACTTTGCACTTTAACAATTAGGGAGAGAAAAAACAGGATTACTTCTTTTTTGAAACTTTAAAAAGTTTCTGATCGGGAAGTGGTAGGAATTAGATGAAATAGATCTTAGGATTTGTTTCATCGTTTTTTTGAGAGTTTGATCCTGGCTCAGGATGAACGCTGGCGGCGTGCCTTAGGCATGCAAGTCGAACGGTTTCGAGCAATCGAAGCAGTGGCAGACGGGTGAGTAACGCGTAGAAATCTACCCCTAGGTGGACCATAGCTCATCGAAAGATGGGGTAATAGTCCATGGTCAATTTATTGTAAAGCGATTAACTTCGCGCCAAGGGATGAGTCTGCGTCCTATCAGCTTGTTGGTGGGGTAAAAGCCTACCAAGGCGATGACGGGTAGCTGGACTGAGAGGTCGATCAGCCACAACTGCACTGAGACACGGGCAGTACATCTACGGATGGCAGCAACTAGGAATATTGGGCAATGGGCGAAAGCCTGACCCAGCGACGCCGCGTGGAGGAAGAAGGCCTTCGGGTTGTAAACTCCTTTTGATAGACCTTTCACGGTCTATAGAATAAGCACCTACTAACTACGTGCCAGAAGTCTCGGTAATACGTAGGGTGCAAGCGTTATCCGGATTCATTGGGCGTAAAGTGTGCGTAGGCGCATTAAATAGTCGTACCTTAAATACTAAGGCTTAACCTTGGGACTGGGTACGATACTTTTAATGTTGAGGATTGTCAGGGATGCTGGAACAGTTAGTGTAGCAGTGAAATGCGTTGATATTAACTGGAACACCAAAGGCGAAGGCAAGCATCTGGGATTTTCCTGACGCTGAGGCACGAAAGCTAGGG
>JAGWZR010000095.1 GCA_018968795.1 Planctomycetota bacterium
GATAGCTTCTTTTCATTGGCCCAATCGGGTAAACATTTCTTATCTTACCATCCAAAAGCAAGGCCAAAATGCTAACTCCTCAATAGTGTTTGAGGATATTCAAGTCACGGTGAAATTACTTCCTTTACTCTTTAAAGAAGTTGTGGTAAAAAAAATTTCAGTACAACAGATGAACTATAAAAATCGGTTATCGGTGAAGGACTTTGTTACCGACAAGTTTTCATGTAAGAACGATATTATTTCCACGAGCGCGCGGCTAAAGCTCAACGGTGGCACTGCCGCTATTGATGGAACAATTGACCTTCGTCAAAAAAAGCTTAACCTTTCGTTTGAGGCAAGGGATATTTGTATTACCCAGGATATTCCAGCCATTAGCCTTCTCCCGATATTTACGTCAAAAGTGGAAGAAGTAGGCGGTATTATGAGCTTCTCAGGTTCTGTGCGCGGCAATGGTTTGGGCAGGGAAATTCTCAACAAAGAACTTCTCGCCGATGTGAAACTTGAAGTGACAGACGGCTACATTCGCGGCAATAAGATAGTAGCTTCTCTGTTAAAAATTATTGGGGCAAAGGATACGTATTCGTTTCATACGATGGACGCCGTAATCCAAATCAAAGGCGGTAAGATTTATACCAAAAAGATGAACATTTGCGGTCCGGTTATGAGCGTAAGCGTTTCTGGCGCTGCCGAATTGGAAGGGGCAATTTCCTATGATGCAGTGGTTAAATTCAGCAAGGAACATCTGAATAAAGACATAGAAAAAATCGCAGATTCGGTTTTAAGACAAAATACGCTGCCTGTGGAAATACGCGGCACAACCAAGGAGCCAAAGGTTTCGGTAAAACTCTCTCAGGATAATTTGGAACATCTTGTCAAAGGCGTGGTAAATGATTTTTTATCTGCGTATAAAGGAAAAAACAAAAAGAAAGATAACGAGAGATGAATTGGATTGATTACACAATCTTTATAGTCTTGTTCTTTGCGGCAATTTTAGGGCTTGCCAATGGTCCGGTGATCCAGTTTCTCAGAATTGGTTGTTTATTGATCTCCTTTTTTACGGCAATCTTCTTCCATAGTATTTTGAGTAACATGCTGAAAGGTATTTTTACTCTGCTTACCGCAAATTTGTTGAGCTACTTTATCATCTTTGGGGTTGCATTTATTATTACTTACATCCTTACCGATATTGTAAAGAGGTTGATAGGCCAATGGAGTATGGGAGTTGGGCTGAGGTTGTTTGGCGCATTATTGGGGATTCTCAAGGGTCTCGTCTTTTGCGGGGTGATTATATTCGGTGTTCTGTTCTTTTGTAGCAAGCCAACCAGTGACAAGGTTAATGCCTCAAAGACTGCAACTCAGATCGGCAGGGGCATGCAGACAATAGCCTCTATTATTCCGGAAAGTGTTGTAACCAAGATCAAGGGTTATACGGAGAAGATTGAAGGAGGCAGGAAATCGAATGACGCAACGGGAACGAAAGAACAGGAATTTAAATTATCGCCGTGACCGGCACACTTACTTATCTAAAAGGGTTCTGACACCTAAGATATTCTTTGCGGCGACATGGGTATAAATCATCGCGGTTTGAATATTCCTGATTCTATCGATTTTTGTTTGACAACGGATATGGCACTACATAATATGCTGACATTTATAGAACAAAGATAAAAATGAATGTTGGGCATAAAAGCGAGAAACAAAAATGTGTTTCTTTCAATTCATGGCGGAGTGGGGAGTTTGGGACATTATTAGCTTGTTTGTCGCCGTAGTCCCTGCGGTTTTGGTGCTCGTGTATCTCTTCCCCCGCAAAGCCATCGACAACTTGTATATCGATACAAAAATTGCGTCGGGACCGAACACGGCCTATTCCAAGGTCATAGTGGTGGAACTCAGGAATCACACCAACGAACCGCTCTACGTTCTTTCCCAAGGGTTTACTTTTGGTTCGACTGTCCGTCCTTCTCCACATGGCGCAAAGAATGCTTCGACCGGCGTGTATGAAATTAAGTTTGAAGGAAGAGAGAACGGACGTCTTTCTGAAATCGATACCCTTATCAGACCCAACCAGGTTATTACTACTTGGATACCCGTTGATCCAAACCAATCCAACGAATCACTCTCTGAAGCGCTTAATAATAGGAGCGTGGGATATCTTCGGCTGAAAATGCAGAAAATCTCTTCGCGCCCACATCCGTTCACTACATTGAAGATTCGGGTATGAAAAAACGCATGCCCAACATCACACTCCACCGGACGCGTAAAAACGGCGCACGCCGGTTACGGGACCGTTATGATAATGTCTAGCCAATCAGTTTTTTCATTACATCTCCCAGTCTATAATAAAAACCGGCAGTGTGTAAACTCGAAGGGAATTTGAGCGCCTCGTAGTCGTAGTGATGCATAAACTCATGAATCAGGGTGTCGAGGAATGTCTTAGGGGCGAGCACGGCTTCCCGTATTGCAGTCTTATTACTGATGGTAATCTTTCCTGCCTTATACGTTCCATAGGTCTTCCGCATAAGCTTGCCGTTTTTTAAGGAGTGATTTTGCCGTTTGTCGTTTATATTCAGTTGTGGGGTGGAAATTGATAATGTTCGGGATATCTCATTCAATAAACTTTGGCCGAGAGATTGTCGTTCCGATGCATTCGTTGAACTTAAAAGTCTTTTCGTATAGCTTATAGCCTCTTTATTGGGTTGAAACGGCGTATCCTTTATGCTATTAGATTTCAGGTAAACAGCCTTATTATTTTTTTGTTGCCAAAACATGTGTGGCTCCTGATAGTTTTATAAACTTGTTATCCCTATGAAAGTCGATTATAATAAAAGCTTAAGCTCAACCTATCAAGACAATTTTTTGTTTGACAAACCATATTTTTAATATATCCTAACTTCGTTTGTTGTGTATTTGGAAGCAGCGTAAGTAATTAAAGGAGTTACGGGTGTATGAGCCCTCTTTCTAAAAATTTTGTGCGCGCGAGTATGGTTTATTTTTTTATTGCAGCCATACTTGGCATCATTATGATTTTTATGCAAAGCTATCCCGCACAATTACTCTTTGCTCATGTCCACTTAAACCTTCTGGGATGGATGTCTATGATGATTTACGGGGTTGGGTATCATATCTTGCCGAGATTTTCAGGAACGCCGCTTGCCTACCCTAAAATGGGCAACATCCAATTCTACCTTGCAAATATTGGTGTTGTAGGGCTGGTAAGTTTCCGCCCGATACATCCCCTTGCGGAGCTTTTTGCGGGCATAGTTGTCGTTTCTATAGGGTTGTTTGTCTTTAATATCTGGATGAGTACCATACCGCCTAAGCCAGAACCTGAATAATAATTTGTTATAAATTTAAGGAGATTTTATAGAATGTATACAATAGGAATCGATATTGGTTCCATGTCAGCTAACGGAGTTTTGCTAAACGAAAAGAAGGAAATTCTTTCTTCAGTAATTATTCCGACCGGCGCCAGCAGTAAAAAAGCGGCGGATAAAACTTTTCATCAGATACTTACGGAACACAAATTAACAGAAAAGGACATTGATTACATCATTGCCACCGGGTACGGACGTATAAAGGTGCCGTTTGCCAATGAAGTGGTAACAGAGATCACCTGCCATGCCAAGGGCGCCAACTACTATTTTCCTAAGGCCAGAACTATCATTGATATTGGAGGGCAGGACAGCAAGGTCATTAAAGTTGATGCGAATGGAAATGTCCTCGACTTTGTTATGAATGACAAGTGCGCCGCCGGAACAGGCCGATTCTTGGAGGTCATGGCCAGGACATTAGAAATAGACCTGGAGGACATGGGGGGGCTTTCGTTGAATGGGAAAGACAATGTTTCCGTTAGCAGCCTTTGTACAGTTTTTGCTGAATCTGAGGTGGTATCCCTCGTTGGGGCAGACCACAAAACTGCGGATATTTGCAGGGCATTGCATATTTCTATCGCCAAACGTATCACTGCGCAGGTGAAGAGGATTGGGCTGGAAGAAGAAATCGTGATGACAGGCGGCGTCGCAAAAAATATTGGTGTTGTAACGGAATTAGAGAAGAATCTTGGGTGTAAAATAAAAATATCGGAAGAACCTCAAATAAATGGAGCGCTCGGGGCAGCATTAATTGCCCTAGAAAAGGCGCTGTCAAAGAACAGGACTTCTGTATCCGTTTCTGGAAATCCTTCAGGAGAAGCGTCTATTGCGGAGTTTTCAGTCGAAGATATCGCAGATAATGCATTGCCGAAAATTGGATATTTCTGTTCATATACGCCAGTAGAACTTATTCGCGCCGCTGGATTTCATCCGGTCAGGATCAAGGGTTCTGAAAAGGAATCGTGTTCTGCTAACGAAGTGCTCTGCGGCAACATTTGTCCTTATATTAAGGCTGTTGTCGATCAAAAAATCAACGGCGGCTTGGAAGATTTTAAGGGAATGGTATTCGTCAACTCATGTGATGGGATGCGTAGATTATATGACGCATGGGTTAGATTGGATGAGGGGAAAAAGACGTTTAACTATATTCTCGATATTCCAAAAAATACCGATGATGCTGCAGTTTACTATTATGCAAGCCTGTTAAAAAATTTAAAGGAAAAGCTGGAATCCTATTTTACGCTCAAGATCCACCACGACGATATCAATCGCAGTATTTCCCTCTATAATGCGGTGCGAGAAAAGGTTCGATTGTTTTTGCAGAAGTATTGGAGCGGCTATATTGGGCAGTCTGGGTATGAGATATTTTCCTTATTAAAGAAGGGTGTCAATGTGCTTCCGGAAAAATTTCATGAATACCTGAGCCATGTTATGAAACAAAAAGGAGACGTCCACGATACACGGGAAGTGCCTCGATTATTCATGTGGGGTAGTATCATGGAGAATGAAAGGATCATGAAGGTCGTTGAAGATGCGGGCGCTAAGGTTGTCGCAGAAGATTTGTGTAACGGCAGCAGATACTTTGATGCCCAAATTAGCATCGGCAACGACCCCATTC
Source organism: Planctomycetota bacterium (assembly GCA_018968795.1). Lineage (GTDB taxonomy): Bacteria > Planctomycetota > Brocadiia > Brocadiales > Brocadiaceae > REEB58. The sequence continues at coordinate 4,990 of JAGWZR010000095.1, forward strand.
TGTCAATTGCCAGAAGATACATCAAGCGGGCTCCTTGCTCTCGTATGGTTAATGTCTTTGAGAGGATTAATAATGTGCTTGCCGTCATGCAGGAAAAATCTATTCACGGAGCGATTTATCATACCTTAAAATTCTGCGATCATAATCTCATGGATTACCCCGTGATTAAAAAAACCTTCCATGAAAAAAACATTCCGCTCCTTCATCTCAATTGTGATTACACCCTGAGCAGTGAAGGGCAAATCAAGACACGGGTTGAGGCATTTCTTGAACAATTAAACGGCGCCTCTAAATAATGAGCGGTTTTATTGCGGCGTTGCCTCTCGATGAGAAAACATTTGAAACCAAAAAAGACGGGAGGTTGCGAGGTCAAGAAATCGGGAAGTTCATATATTCTCAGCTTTTTACCTTCCCATTTTCTCTGCTTTTCATTAACAATTTTTCTGGACTCTATTTAAAATATGATATCAATTCGTAAATTTAAGGCATGGACAGAACCATTCCTGCGTCGTATTTCCCCGGTCTTGTGGCGGGAACTTTTACGATTTATGAAGGTATATTGTTTCTTCTTTCGTGGAAACAAAAAGAAGGAAATCGTCTCGCTGCGCCTTCAAACCCGTCTTGGTGTGAAGCATCTGTACAATACATTTGCTCACCCCAGACGAACCATCTGGACGACGATGTTCGTCCCCTCGGAAATTCTGTTTGCTATGGGTCTCTATCCCTTTTGCCTCGAAATTGGCGCAGCGCTCTTTGCAGGCTTGGGACAAAGTTCGCAGGGACTTTTAGAGGCTGAGTCGTATGGCGTACCCACAGACATCTGTTCCTTTCACCGAGCTGCAATCGGGCATGTGTTCAGAAACAAATTTCCCAAAAATATCCTTCAGGTAGCCACCACAACATTATGCGATAACAATACAAAAACAACAAACATCTGCGAAACCGTGACAGGAAAAGAAACTATTGTCATTGATGTCCCGTATGAGGCAGATGATTATTCTGTAAAGTACCTTGCAAAACAGCTTGAGGACTTCACAAAACGGTTGGAGGAAGTGACGGGAAGGAAGATGAAACAAGAGTTGTTTGAAAAAGCGATTGAGTACTCTAATCAGGCGCGGGAAAAGATGGTGGAAGTCAATGAATTGAGAAAAGATCCGCTTTGCCCCCTTCAGGGCAGCAATGCGCTTGGGTTCATGTTTCAGGCATATTTACTCGTTGGTTCTAAATTATCAGTAGAGTTTTTCTCCAGCCTCGCTAGTGAATTACGTGAAAAGATTGAAGAAAATAGGAAAAACAACAGAACACCCCCGAAGGATTTGATCAGAATTCTCTGGCTGGAATTGAAGCCTTATTTTAAGATTGATTTTTTGACAAAATTAGAAAAAGAGCAGGGGGTGAAAATTGTTTTTGAAGAAATAAATTATGTTTATTGGGACAAGCTTGACCCGCGGAAACCGTATGAAAGTTTGGCAAGGAAACTTATCACCAGCCATTACAATGGCCCATTGGAGAGGCGTGTTGAGGTAACCAAGCGTCTTGCCAAAGAGTATGCGGTGGATGGTGTGATCGTGTTCTCGTCCTGGGGTTGTCGTAGAAATAATGCCGCCGTGCCCACTCTTAAAAGGGAATTAAACAAGATAGGCTATCCGCTCCTGAGCCTTGATGGAGATTGTGTTGACGACCACAATTACATGCCGGGACAATTTTCCACAAGGATTGAAGGTTTTCTCGAGATGTTGCGAGGGCGAAAGGCCGCTACTACTCCACGGCGTGAAACGCATGCGGTTGGTGTGACTTAGTTTGAACCTTTCTCTTCTGACCAACTTTCCATATACTTGTCTTGTCGGAGTATTTGAATTCCATGTAGCTGTTTTAATTGGGAAAGGATATATTCTAAGTTTGCCAGATTCTTTTTTACCTGTTCCCTGCTGAATGGATTTCCCTGGCAATCTACATATAAATGCCATGGGTGGATTGAAAAAATAAAGAGACCGCCTTTGGCCACTTCTTTTGCCTGTAAAACCGCATTAATATGTTCGCCATGAACTCTTTTGCCTTCGAAAATGGCCCATAAATAAGCGGACATTTTCTTGCCCTTTTCATCATGAAGAATAGGTAACGCCGCTTCTAAAAGATTTGAATCAAATACCTCAAGTGGAAACGGTTTGCATCCCCATTCAGCATCCATAGTCCGAGTTTCCGAGGAATCGTATTGAAATCCTAAACGTTCTAAAACTTTTACCATAGTATGGTTGATTCTTGTATATGGCGCCCGGAAACCCCTGATATTACGGTCGAACATCTTTTCAAGGATTTCCCTTGCCTCGATTATGGTCTCTTCAATGTGATTTTCTTCCATGGGCATACCGGACACCCTTCCTAAAAAATCCTCGTGTTTCAGCGAATGGCAAGATACTTCGTGTCTTTCAGATAGCTCTGGTAAATCCATTCTATCTGTAAGTAGCATCTGGGCAGTTCGCGCCTCATAGAACAGCGTGGACTCTATATCATATACATCCAGTAACTCGAGTATTTTTTGTAACCCTTTTTTGCACGCCTTTATGCACACCTTGCCATTAAAAGAGGCAGAGAGCGCATCATGCCTGCCCTCAACGGCAGTATTAGCATCGGGATCGATATCCAAAGATATTGCAATATTAAGATATTCGTTAATCTGCGTCATTTATGCGAACTGTAACTAAAGTAGAATTTATTTAAAATAGCCATTGTCTGT
>JAGWZR010000400.1 GCA_018968795.1 Planctomycetota bacterium
GGTGGATTGGAAGAAGTAGAGGTGCAATATCCGAATATGCACGATGATTTTGATTTGAATCCTTACTGTTTGGGCGAGTACAGGGAGTTGATAACCAGTGTAGAGATGTTGTCGGGTGGTAGGGCCGCCAACAATCTGCTTTCACAACCTGGAAGAGGAAGAGTGGTAGAGGATTTGAATGCGGAAGGCTTTGGTACGCTTACCACCCAGGATCATCAGGATGTAAACGGATGCAGTGAATATGAGGATGGGATATGGACTGTAATTATGTATCGTTCGTTAATTACAAAAGACCAAGATGATATACAATTCGTTCCCGGTGGAAAGACCTATTTTAATGTGGCAGTATGGAATGGTGGGGAGAAAGATAGGAATGGACAAAAAAACATATCTACCCAATGGCATCCTATAACACTAGAAAGGATTACTCGGCGGTAGATTGCTGTTGTTGGAAACTTTATCATTCATGAAAAAGACCCGCAAAATAACTTTTGGATAAAAAATAAGATGTCCGAAATCAAGGAAAAATAGTATTATAAGTCAAAAGAACGCTTTGGGTATTATTTTTTTGATGAACCTATAGATTGTGTACTGATGACAGGAGAAGGAAAGATGAGAAGGTTTATTTTTTTGTATGTTATTTCTCTAAGTTTGTTGGGGATGGGGTTTTTATACGCTTCAGCAACTTATGGGCAAGAGAAAGAAACGCGAGAGACGAGGGGCAAGCTGAATATAACGAAAAACTCTGAGCTAATTCCTTATGAAAAGGTATTAGCGATACCAGTAGCGATGCAGTCCAAAACTATGGGGGTGATAGTCCTCGCACATGGGGCACACCATCATGGGCACGGAGAGCACGGTTCTGGTACGCCACCACCCTGGGATGCGGCCGTCCTGGAAGCCGTTAAACCATTAAAAGACAAGTATCCACTGGAGGTAGCCTTCGGTATGGCTGATCCTGATACGATAAAAGACGCAGTTCATAAATTAGAAGAAAGGGGAGTGTCCGATGTAATAGTAGTGCCACTCTTTATTTCTTCTCATAGCCCAATTATCGGTAATTCCCGATTTGTTCTTGGTCTTCAGGAAAAGCTGCCGGAGACTACAAGCGTTGAATCCTTACCCAGAATAGAAAGTAAGATGAAGTTTTATATGACTGGCGCCCTTGATGACAGTATTCTTGTGGCGGAGATCCTTCTGGAAAGGGCTATGGAGCTCAGCGCTAATCCATCAAAGGAAACTATTGTTCTCGTGGGACACGGGCCTAACGACGAGAAGGAGAACAAACTTTGGTTGGACGATATGGAAAGGCTTGCTTATTATGTCTGTGAGAAAGGGAAATTTAAAGAGGTTAAAGTTGCCACATGGAGGAGTGATGCTCCCAAAGAAATTAAGCAAGAGGCTATTAACAAATTAAGGACAATGGTGGAGAACGGTAGTAAAGACGGGAGTGTCATTGTTGTCCCTCTTTTACTTGCCCCTAATGGTGTGGAGGGGGAGATTGTA
>JAGWZR010000401.1 GCA_018968795.1 Planctomycetota bacterium
CCAAGCTTTTGAGCTTGGGGATGAATGGCTGCCCGGAGCGAAGCGGAGGCCATTCATGGGTTTTTACCTGAAGCCCCAGCCTTTAGGCTGGGGAGTGGTTCACTTTATGTATTTGTTTGGGATGTATTGTTACGTGAAATGGTAGCGCTCATTTTTAGAGCGCAATAATAACTGGGAGGTATCTATGCAAGTGGAAAGGTCGAATATTTTGGATGGTTTAGCTAAGGCAGTAATTGATATGGATGTATCTCGTGCTAGAGAAATAGCCGCTGAGGCAATCAGATGCAAGATTGATCCGTATGCGGCAATAACGGACGGGCTTTCAAAGGGTATGGACAAGGTCAACGAACTATTCGAGAACGAGGAGTACTTTGTCCCGGAAATACTCCTTTGTGCTGATGCCATGTATGCGGGGATTGAGGTGCTCAGGCCTTATTTGCCAAAGGAGGATTCTCATAACCGGAAAAAAGCCGTTATAGGCGTTGTTAAAGGCGATACCCACGACATAGGCAAAAATTTAGTTAAAATAATGATGGATAATGCCGGCTTTGAAATGCACGACCTGGGCAAAAACGTCCCGTATGCAAAACTTGTCGACACAGCAGGAAAGATAAACGCTGACCTCGTTTGCCTTTCTACCCTCATGACTACAACAATGGATGGTATGCAAGTAGTTATTGAGGATCTTAAGAAAGCTGGTATAACCTCCAGGGTCATGGTGGGTGGTGGGCCAATCTCCCCGGGGTTCGCAAAAAATATTGGTGCAGACGGCTATGCAAGGAATGCAGCCGAGGCAGTCAAGGTCGCCAAGAGTTTGTTTCAGGACATTCATTTACCTCTGACATTTAAAACTCCGGAATTGGTGAGTGTTAGAAAAAATCTTGGGGGTGCACGATGACCTATACAGATGAAATGACACCGAAGGAGAGGATGCAGGCAATCCTGCAAGGGAAGAAGGTTGATAGACTCCTGGTAAGCCCCTTGATTCTTAACTTTGCATCAAGAAGCTTGAACCTGACGGTCAGGGAGTTTTGTACCAACGGTAAGAATATGGGAGATGCCAATATTGCATGTTTTAAAAAGTATCGGCATGATATTGTTTACATCTTTTCTACCACTTCTACGCTGGCTGAGGCCATGGGGACCAAGATGTATTTCCCAGAAGACGATGCCCCGCAAGTTGAAGTTCCATTTGTACAAACAAGGGAAGACCTTAAAAAGTTAAAACCAGTAGATCCGGAGAAAGACGGAAGACTTCCTGTATATCTGGAAGCAGTGAAACGGTGCGTCGATGCAATCGGGGATGAAGTCTTTATTGTGCCTGTTATAGGCGCGCCTTTTACAACGTCTGCTGCTTTAAGAGGAACAGATGTTTTTATAAAGGAACTTTATACAGACCCTGAATTGGTTCACTCCTTGATGAAAGTAGCCACCCAGTCAGTCAAAAACCTTATCGATGCTTATGTGAAAGCTGGCGGTGTGTCGGTTACCGTTGAACCTGTTG
>JAGWZR010000096.1 GCA_018968795.1 Planctomycetota bacterium
GCAGTCATGAAGCGGTTGTGCGACGATTTGAACGACTGTCTGACAGTTAGTGGTTTAAGTATAAAAGAAATTGCAAAAAAGGCAGAAGTTTGTGACGAAGATATTATTCGTACAAAAGAAAAGGCGTATCATAAGGAAGGTGGAATTGCCGTTTTGTATGGAAGTTTGTCGCCCAATGGCGCCGTGATCAAACAGAGCGCTGTATCCGAGAAGATGATGCAGTTTAGGGGTAAGGCGAAAGTGTTTGATAGCGAAGAAACTGCAATGGGCGCCATTATGAGTTCTCAAATTAATAAGGATACTGTGGTGGTAATACGGTACGAAGGGCCTCGTGGGGGGCCTGGAATGAGAGAAATGTTATCTCCTACGGCAGCGCTTGTTGGAATGGGATTGGGAGAATCCGTAGCGTTAATTACCGATGGGCGTTTTTCAGGTGGTACCCAGGGGCCGTGTATAGGACATGTATCGCCGGAAGCAATGGTTGGCGGCCCTATTGCGTTAGTAGAAAACGGTGACGAAATAATTATAGACATTCCTAATCGAAGATTGGATTTGAATGTTGCAGCAGAAACACTCGCAATACGTAAATTAAAATGGACGCCGCCTAAACCGAAAATAACGAAGGGTGTGTTAGCTAGATATGCAAAATGCGTGACATCTGCGGATAAAGGGGCAATACTAATGGCGGAATAGAAGAGGTCAAATTTGGGAGTTTTTACGCAGGCAGATTCTCCTGTAAAAGGTTTGCTACCCGGTGGTGTAATGGTAACACTAGAGATTTTGGTTCTCTCATTGGAGGTTCGAGTCCTCCCCGGGTAGCCATTGTATTTATGGAAGCGAAAGGTAGCAGTTTTTGTATATTTACTGAATGCTGTAGAAAATGGGGAAAATCACCGCGCTCATCCTTGCCGCAGGAAAGGGAACGCGTATGCGTTCCTCGATGCCTAAAGCGCTCCATGAAGTATGTGGAATGACGCTTTTGGAATGTGTTATTGAGGCGGTGCAGGGGGCAGAGATTTCAGGGGTAGTTGTAATAGTCGGGGATAAAAAGGATGCCGTAAAGGACATTCTTAAGGGGATATCGGTCGAAATTATAGAACAACGAGAGCAGTTGGGAACAGCGCACGCTGTCATGTCGGCGAGAAATTTCCTTTCCCATGCAGGCGGTGTGGTTGTAGTGTTAAATGGAGACACAGCTCTCATCAAACCACAAACGCTAAAAAGGTTGATTGCTGCAAATGCTGAGACGGATGCGGATGCAACATTGCTGACGGCGTATTTAGATAAACCGCAGGGATATGGTCGAATTTTGAGAGATGCGAACGGGCGGATAAAAGGAATTATAGAAGAAAACGAGGCAGGCGCAGACGAATTAAAAATTAAAGAAATCAATGTGGGTATATATGTGTTTAAGGTAGCATCCCTTTTAAAGGGATTGGATGAAATTGTACCCCATAATAAAAAAGGTGAGTTTTATTTAACCGATATTGTCTCGATCCTTTATGGGAAAGGGAAGAAAATCAAGGGGCTTGAGAGTTCGGACACCGCTGAGGCGTTGGGGGTAAATACCCAGTTGGAGTTGGCAACCGTCAATCAAATAAGGCGTAGCGAGATAATACGTTCTTTGATGGATCGAGGAGTAACTTTTATAGATCCAACGAGCACGTTTATCGAGAATCATGTTGAAATTGGCGAGGGAACAAAAGTATATCCCTTTACGTATATTTGTAAAAATGTGGTGATTGGTCAACGATGCCATATCGGACCTTTTGTGTTTTTAACGTCAGGCACAAAGGTGGGAGATGATGCAAATGTCCAAAATATGTTGGAGGAAGGTGGGCCTTTTTTCTAAGACAGAAGGATAAAATGGATAAAAAAAGAAGATTAGAAGAAATAAATCACTTAAAGATTTTTTCGGGGAACGCAAATCCTGCTCTAGCAAAGAAAATTTGCGAACACTTGTCGATACAACTTGGAGATGCTTCTGTTGGTCGTTTTCCTGATGGGGAAATTGATCTGAAAGTAAACGAGGATGTTCGTGGCGCGGATGTGTTTTTGATACAGCCAACGTGTCCTCCCGTCAATGAGAATTTAACGGAACTGCTTATATTTATGGATTGTCTGAAGAGGGCATCGGCAACGCGTATTACTGCGGTATTGCCGTATTACGGATATGCTAGAAAAGACAGAAAGGACGAGGGGCGCGTACCCATAACAGCAAAGTTAGTGGCAAATCTTATCACCGAAGCAGGTGCTGACCGTGTGCTTACGGTTGATTTGCATGCAGCTCAAATTCAGGGATTTTTTGATATTCCCGTAGATCATTTGCTTGCCTTTCCAGTGCTCTCAAAATATTTCGAAAGATTAAAAGCAGACGATCTGGTGGTGGTAACACCTGATGTCGGAGGTATAAAATTAGTCAGGAACTATTCCAAGAAATTGGGAGTAAAAATGGCGATTGTTGACAAGCGAAGGGTAGGTCCTGATGAGACGGAGATTGGATTTGTAATTGGGGAGGTGGCAAATAAAAATGTCGTAATGATGGATGATTTGATTGCTACTGGCGGTTCGATTGCTCAGGCGTCAAAAGTGTTAAAGGAAAGAGGCTCAAAGGATATTTATGTTGGGGCTACCCATCCGGTATTCTGCGGGGCCGCGGTAGAAAAACTGTCTGCCGCGCCGATTAAAGAAATTGTGGTAACTGATACAATACCGCTAAATGAAAAGGCAAAGAGCCTTGGTGATAAAATTAAAATATTGTCGATTTCTGGGCTTTTGGGCGATGCGATTATGAGAATTCACCGTCACGAATCGGTGAGTTCTTTGTTTGTTTAATTTTATATTTTAGGAGTAAGGATTAGATGGAAATCTTAGAATTAAAGGCGGAAAAGAGGACGGCAAAAGGGAGTAAAGCAATAAGAAAGCTGAGAAGCGCTGGACAAATCCCTGCTGTGTTATATGGGCATAAACAAGACAATGTCATGCTTTGTTTGCAGGAGCATGCTTTTACACACGTATTACATACTGGGGCAAGGATGGTCCGTTTAACGGTCGATAATAAGAAAGAATCTGCGCTCATAAAAGAGGTTCAATACGATAACATCGCAGATCGTGTGATCCATATTGATTTCTCACGGATTGATTTGGATGAAAAGGTTAGACTACGAGTGCCAATTGAGTTAGTTGGAGAGTCCATTGGGGTGAAAGAGGGCGGTATGTTGACCCATGTAATGAAAGATATGGAAATAGAGTGCCTTCCAACTGCTATACCAGAAAAGATAAAAGTAAACATATCGGAATTAGGCATGGGTAAGGTAATCCACGTTAAAGAAATACCAGCAATGAAAGGTATTCAGTACCTATCGGACGCTGAATCTGTCATTGCATCGATACATCAGATTGTGGAGGAGAAAGCCGTGTCAGAGGAAGAAATATTGGCTGAGCCAGAAATTATTACCAAGAAGCCAAAAGAAGGAGAAGAAGCGGCAGAGTCGGTGGAAAAAACTTAACGTGGTATGTGTTAATGAAGATCATTGTTGGTTTGGGCAACCCGGAAAAGAAGTATTTGAGGACGAGGCATAATTTAGGGTTTATGGTAGTTGACCATCTTGCACAGCAACTTGAAATGGAGTGTAATCAAAAAAAATTTCAGTCTCTTTTTTGTAAGAAGGCTATAAAAGAGGATGGAGAAATTATACTTTTAAAACCCCAGACGTTTATGAATTTAAGTGGGATTGCTGTGAAAGAAGTCGTGGATATGTACAAATGCGCATTACAGGATATCATGGTTGTATGTGACGATCTTGATCTGCCGCTGGGGAAAATGCGTATTCGGCGTAATGGCGGGTGTGGGGGGCATCGCGGTTTAGAATCCATCGCTGCTTGCTTAGGGACTACAGAGTTTTCTCGCTTGAGGGTTGGGATAGGACGGCCTACGGTAGGAGATGCAAGTGATTATGTCCTCTCTGTGTTTTCAGAGAAAGACGAAGCCGTGGTAATGAAGGCGCTCGAAGAGGCCAGTCAGTCTTTAAAAATCTGGGTTTTTGAAGGGATAGAGGCGTGTATGAATGCGTTTAATTGATCGACGCATTTATTATCTAATTATAATTTCGCAAAAAGATTTTGTATTTTTAGAAGTAAAATATTAAAAGTAGGAGGGAACGAATTTGAGGATGTACGAAGGGTTGTTTTTAATTGATAATGCGCAGGCCAATACAGAATGGGATAACGTGGTTAAGCACATCCACGATATCTTGCAAAAGAATGGGGCAGAGATTCTGAAGAGTGAAAAATGGGGTGAAAAAAAATTAGCATATAAGATCAAAACACATAAGCGAGGGACTTACTTGCTCGTCCATTTTAATGCCAAAAATACTGCCATTACTGTAATCAAAAGAGATTTTCAGCTTTCTGATTATATTATCCGATTTTTGATTATAAAAGATGACAAGATTGAGGATGTGTCTCAGATAGGCGTAGTCGAAGGAATAGTAGAAACTGCGGCTGGTAAATTACCTGAAATAGAGGCGAAATTGGAAGAAAGCGATATGCCTATAAAGGTTGCAGGCGAAGTATAGGTTCGAGCACAGGCCGTACTTAGTAGTTTACAAAACCTAAATAAAAGGCTATAAGTGTATTTATAAATATATAGTTATTATAAAAAGGTTTTAAAAGGAGCAAGGTATGGCAAGTCTTAATAAAGTGTTTCTTATGGGGAATCTTACTCGAGATCCAGAATTGAGATACACTCCGACAGGATTAGCAGTGGCAAGCTTTGGGATTGCGATAAATAGGGCGTGGACGGCTAAAAGTGGAGAACAAAAAGAAGAGGTGTGTTATGTTGATATAAATATCTTTGGGCGTAGAGCCGAAGTCGTGGGTGAATATTTCAGTAAAGGGAATCCGATCTTTATCGAAGGGCGTTTACAATTTAATCAGTGGGAAACTAAAGATGGACAGAAACGCAGCACATTGCGTGTTGTTGCAGACAATTTCCAGTTTATCGGTGGATTAACTAAGCGTACGGAAGGGGCAGCGCCGCCAGTAAAAGGCGATAAACCGCCGGAAGGACTGCCGCCTGAGGACGTTAATCTTGATATTAACAATGAAGAAATACCATTTTAGATTGTTTTAAAATTTTTAGAAGGATGAGAATCTATGACTAAAAGAAGGTTTAATAAAACGTGTAAGTGTCGTTTTTGCAGAATGGGAGTTGATGAAATAGATTACAAGGACATGCAAAATTTACAAAAACTTACGACAAATCAGGGAAAACTTTTTTCGAGAAAACGGTCTGGAAACTGTGCCCATCATCAACACTCAGTGAAGCTTTCAATCAAAAGAGCGAGATTTATGGCATTGCTTCCGTATGTGGCTTAGGAGGATATAATACATGGAATTATTGTTGAAGAAAAACGTAGACAAGCTTGGAAGGATTGGCGATATTGTAAAAGTAAAGGAAGGATATGCGAGAAATTATCTGTTGCCAAATGGCTTAGCAACAAATGTTACTCCCGCAAACTTAAAGCAGATAGAGAAAGAAAAGATAAAGATGGAATTGCAGCTGAAAGAAGAAAGGGAACGGCTGCAGGGAGTACTGGAGAAAATTTCTGCAGCTTCTTGTACGATTCGTGTAAAGGCAAATGAGGAAGGCAAACTCTTTGGTTCTGTTACACCCGCTAATATCGCAGAGGGGTTGACAAAAGAAGGATTCCCGGTAACCAAAGAGATGGTAAAGTTAGACAACCCAGTAAAGGTCTGCGGGGTTTATGATGTTACCATTGCCTTGAATCTGGAAATGCAAACGAAGTGTAAGGTATCGGTGGTTAGAGAGGATATGGATCAGGCAGAAAATGCCTAGTTTTTCAGGAAGTGATGTATGGTTGTTGAGTCCATAATCGAGCGCACATTGCCTCAAAGCATCGAGGCTGAAATGAGTGTCTTGGGTGCGATGCTGCTGGACAACGAGGTCATTAGTCTGGTTATACCAATACTGAGCAAAAATAGCTTTTACAAAACCGCACACCAGGAATTATATCAAACCATAGTTGAGCTTTATGACAAGGGGAAGACAGTTGATTTAGTTATTCTTCGAGAAGAATTAAAAAGGCGTTCATTACTGGATAAAGTTGGCGGGATAGAGTACTTGATGGAGATGGAGGAGTCCGTTCCCACAATAGGAAATGTAGAATATTATGCAAATATAGTACGTGAAAAAGCTATAAAAAGGAATCTGATCGAAGTTGCGGCAACTATTCAAAAGGAGGCATTTAACGAGGCATTAGACACTGATAATCTATTAGATACGTCGGAAAGGGCCATCTTTGATATTACCCAAAAGAAGTTTAATACCGCATCCACGAATCTAAATGAAATCCTTAAATCAACATTTAAGCGTATTGAAAATCTCCATGATAGACAAAACAGATTAACGGGATTGTCCACGGGTTTTTATGATCTGGATGACCATACCTGTGGATTGCAAGCCTCAGAGCTTATTATTATCGCCGCAAGGCCAAGTATGGGGAAGACGAGCCTGGCGTTAAATATAATTGATCACGTGGGAGTGGTTGAAAAGAAACCCGCGGTGGTGTTTTCTTTGGAAATGTCAGCGCAGCAGGTAGCCCAAAATATGCTCTGCTCTCATGCGCGGGTGGATGCGCACAAGCTGAGGAAGGGTTTTTTAGATGATAAAGAGTGGAGTAATCTTTCATATGGACTGGGGTCGCTTTCCGAGTCACCAATCTTTATAGATGACACGCCGGGTCTCACAGTACTTGAGGTACGCGCAAAGGCGCGCAGGTTGAAGGCGCACCACGATATTCAATTAGTTGTGGTGGATTATCTCCAGTTGATGGAGTCGTCGCGGGGAGAAAATCGCCAACAGGAGATTTCCATAATATCCCGTGGTTTAAAGTCGCTAGCTAGGGAATTATCGATACCTGTGATTGCTGTGTCTCAGTTAAATAGGTCTGTGGAGTCGAGAGAGGGACACAAGCCGAGGATGTCCGACTTGCGCGAATCCGGGTCTATTGAGCAGGATGCTGACGTGATTATCCTTTTACATCGAGAGGATTATTACGATCCTGACAAGAAAGATGGTACGGCAGAACTCATTATTGCAAAGCAGCGGAATGGACCGGTAGGGGTGGTAAAATTAGCGTTTCTTTCAAATTTTATGCGTTTTGAGAGTTTGGCCTCTATGGGTAACAAATGAAATCGAACAAGGTTTTATCGCGGCTAGCGAACATTATCGTAGCGCTTGTTATAACCTTGTATTTTGGGTATGCGAGAGTCCTTTACGCTGAAACGCAGCAGAAGACAACACGGATCATTAAAAAAATTGAAATAAAGGGAAATCATCGGATTAGTACGGCTACAATAAGAAGCAGCATACGAGTTAAGGAAGGTGATCCCTATGATCCACAGCTCGTAAGCCAGGATGTGGATGCAATTTGGTCGTTAGGGTTCTTTGACAATATAGAAGTAGATCTCCAAGATATATCGGATGGATTGAAGCTTGCGTTTCTTGTTACTGAACGAGTTGTAGTTGACGAGATACAGTTTCAGGGTAATAAGAAAATTAAGACGAAAAAACTTAAGAAGCAAATTGAGATAAAACCGGGAGATTACCTAAAGCCTTATCTCTTAAAACTAGACGAAGACAAGATTAAAGAGCTTTACATTAAAAAGTGTTTTCCCCGCGTACAG
>JAGWZR010000097.1 GCA_018968795.1 Planctomycetota bacterium
TATGCCAGAAAGAGTCTTGTTAGACCAAATGATATTCAGATCTTTATCTAATATAGATAATCCGGCATCGAATGCATCAACAATATTGTTGAGAATGTTGTAACTTTTGTCATTTAAAATACTAAACAGCATATTGCACCTTTAAAATAAGCGGTTTCATTAATGCGATCTTCAATTTTTTAAATTACGCCACTATTCCTTCACAACTTTTTCATAGAGACCGTAGTATTCTCTTGCGCTTTTTTCCCACGACCAATCCTGTGCCATTCCATTTTTCATAAGGTTAGTCCACTGATCCTTGTTTTTAAATAAATCTATCGCCCTTATAAGAGTAGCGAATAACAAATCGGGGTCATACTCCTTAAACGAGAATCCATTGGCCTTTCCGTTGGAAATATTTCCTGAACGGACGTCAGTAATCGTATCAGCAAGCCCCCCCGTATCCCGAACAATTGGAACTGTTCCATATCTCAAACTGTATAATTGATTTAACCCACAAGGTTCAAAGTGCGATGGCATTAAAAACATATCAGACCCTGCCTCAATCTCGTGCGCTGAACGTTCATCAAAAATTAATTTTACGGCCACTTTCTGAGGAAAAGTCTTTGCATAACTCTCAAATATTTTATGGTATCGATCTTCACCATTTCCTAACAAAATAAATTGAAGATTAATTTTCATTAAATCTTGGAATTTATCCACAATTAAATCCAACCCTTTCTGGTCAGTTAAGCGGCTTATCATTCCAATAATTGGAACGTCTCTTTCAGGAAGTTTGTATTTTCTTTGTAAAGCTCTTTTACAGAATTGCTTTCCATTGAGGCTATTTATTCCATAATTTGCAATGATAAATTTATCAGTTTCCGGGTTCCATATCGTATAATCAATTCCGTTAACAATACCATAAAGATCGTCTGCCCTTTCTCTAAGCACACCGTCCAACCCCACACCGTATTCGGGTGTTTGAATTTCTTTTGCATATGTTTTACTTACGGTAGTAATGAGATCGCTAAATATAATACCACCTTTTAAAAAATTTAGTTTTCCATAAAATTCTAATTGTTTCCAGTTAAAAAGACTCCAATCTAGCCCTGTTAAATTCATATCCCAATGCCAAAACAATCCCTGATATGCAAGATTATGAATAGTTATAATTGTCCTTATATTTTTGAAACACTCTTTTTTCGAGTAGTTTGTTTTTAAATAAACAGGAACAAGTCCTGTCTGCCAATCATTACAATGCACTATGTCGAAATTTATTTTAAGCCTTTCGATGACTTCCAAGGCACCCTTAGCAAAAAAGATGAACCGTTCGCTGTTATCATCAAAATCTTTCATTGTGGCTGGATTAACGTACAATCCCTTTCGACCGTAGTATTGTTCGTTGTCCAAAAAATAAATAGGCACCTGAGAACCTGGTAAAAATCCCTTATGCACAAATCCGGTTTTAAGCTTATCACCGACTTTTACTTCAAATTTCATATCTATCGGTGTTAAAGGATATTTATTTTCTTTTATCGTACTATAAAATGGCATAACTACAATAATTTCCACACCCAATTTCTGCAAACTTTTTGGTATTGCTCCAGCTATATCTGCAAGGCCACCCGTTTTTGCAAACGGCACAACCTCTGATGATAAATAAGCAACTCTCACTCTATTACCTATGCTTTCTTCTCTGTATTTACATTTCTAAGAAATTCCGCCGCGCTCTCGGGTGTCACGGTATTAATATAAAAACCACTACCCCATTCAAACCCTGCTACCCTTGTTAATCTTGGGATAATTTCGATATGCCAATGATAATATTCAATTTCTCCTAAAACAAATGGTGTTGTATGAATGATATAATTATACGAAGGATATTCCAGCGACACCTCAAGCTTTTGAAGAACTTTCCGTAACATTTGCGCTAACTCTTCAATCTCTAGTTTTTGTAAATCTTCAAAGTGAGACGAATGAATTTTTGATAAAATCCATATTTCAAAAGGAAAGCGAGAGGCGTATGGTGTAAATGCGATGAAAGTATCGTCTTCTAGCACGATTCGAGATCCTGTCGATATCTCCTGTTGAACCATATCACAAAACAGACAACGGCCTCTATATTTATAAAATTCTTCACACCCATTCATTTCATGCATAACGGTAATAGGTACAATTGGCGTAACAATTAATTGTGAATGCGAATGTTCCAGCGTTGCGCCCGCAGCAGTGCCGACGTTTTTAAAAAGCAAACCATATATAAATCTTTTATCTTTTTTCAGATCAACTAATCTGTCCCTGTATGCCCATAATATTTCTTCCACTTGCTTATTATCGAGTTCTGTCAATGAAACAATATGTTTTGGACTTTCGATTATTACTTCATGCGCCCCAATGCCATTCATCAAATCATAAATTCCTTCACCACGTTTGTTCAAATTACCTTCTATCCTTAAGGCAGGAAATTTATTTGATACCACTCTTACTCGCCAACCTTTTGTATTTGATTGCGTACCTTTTTCCCTATATGCCATGATCTCAGGCGGTGTTTTATCTTCATTTCCTTCACAAAACGGACAATAGCCACCTTTAATCGGCTGTGGTTCTGTTTTAAAATCAGTTGGTCGCATAGCCCTTTCTGTAGCAATAATTACCCATCGACCAGAAACTGGGTCTTTTCTAAGCTCAGGCATGTTTTATCATCCTCCTATTATTTTGTCGAAAGCAATTTTTCATTGTGATGTTACACTTGCCACATCATCCTTTCAAAATCTTTTGACGGCACAGAAAAACAAAATACGGTTCGAAGTGGTACCCTCTGAATAACCTCGGCATCTTTCATCAATTCAATAAAAAATTCGGCATCAATACCGGGGAAAAACCCTAAATCTGTAAAGGAACAAGATAATTCAATTACTTTATCGAAGAAAATACTATAAAAATCTCTTCCATTGTAACCATGCTCTTTATTCTTAATTCTAAACCTTAACGGCTTTTCCATAAGGGTCGTGGTGTAAATCTGCACTTCAGCAGGCTGAACAAACGTAATTACGAACTTTCCACTTTCAATATATTGAGAAAATAATTCTCTATTAAAATCTACCCTTATAAACAAATTGTCAATGTTAAATCCAAAATACACACCATCGATGGGTTGACCAGATGTTCTGTGCATTGCATCCATATCTTTACTTGCCGTATAAATACCAGCATCCAGCCATTCAAAATAATTGCTCACAACACCATCTAGTTTGACCTCTAGAAATCTTTTAGGGAGTGTATAAGGCTTTCTTTGATCTGTTCTCGCTGCAATAGGCGCATCTAATATCCTTGGATGGTCAACATTGAATAGTTTATACACATTCTTAAGGTGTAATCTAAACAAACTATCAAACTCATCCTTGTAATGGGTAAAATGTCCGTCACCAAACCACCAAAACCAATCACTGCCTTCTGCGATAAAGATTTCTTCCCATGCACTGGACATAGTATTGTCTGCAAGTAAATGTTTTGTTTCTTCTCTTTGATTCATAATGAAAGAACGTGTGTCTTCGAGAAAATTCCATGCTGTGTTTTTCTCGTCATGTCCAATCCATGTTGCCAGATTGTGTCCAATCCACGAACCCGGGCAAATATGCTGCAGTGTTTGTTCCGGAGGATACGCTTCTAAATAGTCACCAATCCGAATGCATTCCAAATCGCTATCTTTGCTTATTACCTCATAGAGTTTTCTTAAAAAATCTAAGCCACTATTCGGATAATGTTCCCACGCATTCTCCCCGTCTAATATTATAGGTACGAGAAGCGGCCTTCCGTTGTTGTTGCATTTTTTCAAACTATTAATCCTGTTTATAAAATCAGATACTGCAGTATCTACATTATATTTTGAATACTGGAATCCAATGAGATCAGAAAGGTTGTGATCACGAAACACGATATTAATATCGTGACCTTTTATATTTATTCGATAAGGTTTATACAGAATGTCAGAGGTAACAACATCACCATAATCATCTCTTATTATTTGACTATCCAGCGAATAAGCCAGTATCTCTTCATCAGATGCTAACCAACGAAATCCTGCCTGAGCCAAAATCGGAATAATATCATCACTCACTGCACCCTCGGATGGCCACATTCCACGCGGTTTCTGCCCAAAATATTTTTCATAGGTTTGAACCGCTCTCTCCACCTGTATTTTCGCGTCTTCAATTGCTACGAATCTTTTTTCTGGTAAAGATAATTTAGGTAAAACAATCCTTGCGGATTCCTGGTTGCACAACAAAGGTAAAATTGGATGATAATAGGGAGAGGTTGTTATTTCTATTTGCTTCAAATCTTGTAATCGCTTATGAAGTGGAATAATTTGCCTAATTACATTTATTTGTTTTGATAGAACAAATTCTTTATCTTCCTCTGTAAATCCTTCACCTTTCTTAAATAGCGCAGATAGCAAAGAATCCCTTTGAACAATTAGTGGATGATACCAGGTAAGATTCGCCCATACCTGTAAGTCTTGAAAATCTTTAGTGGAAAAATCCTTAAGGGCGTCCTGTGGTCTCTTCCTTCTGAAATTTCGTTTCTTTAATAATTCTCTATATCGAGGATAAATCTCGATCATGTTTTGATGATTTGCGGAGAAGAAATTATCCAATATATAAAATTTGGCACTCTCCGTTAAATCTTCAGCGGGTATTTTTGTTAACTTCCAAAATAAATCGATCGCACGATTTTCTTCGTAATCTTTGAGTTGGTCTAACAGGCATGGTACATAATTAAACGTTTGGCGTATCTCGGAAAACTCTTCTAACAATAACGCCATACCAATATAATCCTTTATCCCATGCAGCCTCACCCATGGCATAGAATATTCACCCGTCAAATTGTCCTTATAATAAGGCTGATGTTGGTGCCAATAAAATGCAATCTTAATCATTTTAAATACCTATTCCCTGTTATTTTTTGGTAATTTTCTTAATATTTCTTCTGGGTGTTTAATCTTTCTCCAATACTCATTCAATTGAAACCTTGGACTATGTTCACTATCGTGGCATGTCTCGCAATTACCTCCACTTGTTGATCTATACGCATTATTCACATCTTTTAAGTGTCCACTTCCAGCCTCATGACAGCTTTCACAACCAACATTTATTAAATTTTGATTCTTCTCATAATTTAAAAATCCAGAAGTATATCCATAGCCAGTTGTATGACACTTAATACACTCAGGGTCGTATTGATGCCCAACATTAACCAAAGTACTATATGCCGTGCCATGCGAAGTTTTACACCAGTGTTCGTATACTATCTTATGACACATCCCACAGGCAGGGCTACCTACATATGATAACTCATCTGAAGGAGGTGCTAGTAATGCTTTACTCAACAAATCTTCATTTTTTAGAATTTGTTGATATTCTCTTAATAACGAAACCATCTCCTGTGAATCTTTGTAAGTATGATCTAATGGAACAATTTCAACAGACTTTCTTTCTACAACCTTGTTATTTATCGAATACCTTACAACTCCAATATACTTTCCACCCCTCCCAGAAGATATAATTAGAGTATTGTTAATATACGTTATTGAATCCTCTGGCTCATCTATATTATGTCCAGTTATAATTAACCCTATTTCAGGATAATATTTTGCTATCTCTATCGATTCTTCCAGAGGTGCATGTGAAAGCAAAGCTATTAGATTTACCTTATTCTGTAGTTGTTTAACCAAAGGCTCCAAAGCAGTTACTGGATCATAAACATTTACATAATCCACCATATGAGGACTAAGAAGCGACTTAGAAAGAATACCTAAAAAGGCAATACTAAACGGATGTTCTAAATCAATATATTCCTTCAGGACGTATTGGCTAATCTTTATTGGAAAGGGAGCAATAGGTTTCACATTGCTTGAAAGGAAATCTACTTTGTTTGTTTGTGACAAAAAACTTAGTAATTGCGGACCAATTTCAATATCCTTCTCGCCCAGATTATGCAATACATAACCCATTTCTCTAATCGCACGGTACAGAATTTCCATTTTAATCTCTTCCTGTCGTCCGCAACTTTTGGGAAAATCACCTAAACTTATCGGAAAAACTACATTCTTTTGTTTCTTAAAAAAATCAACGAAAGTATATCTTCTTGAAATACCCCCAGCCTGGTCCTCAGAGCAGCCGCAAGGTTCAAGATTTCCAAGTTCCTCACCAGAAAATATTACAAATACATCTTCCGAAAAAGCACAAATTATAATAGGTGAAACAAAATATATAAAAATAACCAAAAACGTATAATAAAATATACTAGCTCTCATAAATAGTTAATGGTTATTATCCTCTATTTCTCCACTGATTAAAATATTCACGACAGGTTGAAGAATACTATTCGAGTATATCTTTAAGCTCCCTGTAATTTTCCCTTTTGCTGTATCTTTATCTAATTTAGCAACTATTTTTTTACTATTAATATCTAATTCAGATAACATATAATTTATTATTGCATTCGAATCAATCTCAATCCTTTCTATTTTCACATCTTTATTTATAAAATTAACAATTACCGCTTTTTCAACCTCCCACCCTCTTTTAATATTGCCAAAGGACAACGTTTCTGGATAAAATGTCAGATCACCAACAACCTCACCAGAAAAAGGTATATCTATCCTTTCCTGTTTACTACTTGTTGTATAAACAAAAACAATCCCACTAAATTTGCCAATATAATCATAATTACTAATTGTCACCTCATAATTATAATTATTCTCATTAGCTTTACACTTGATGATTCTAATATACGGATTATGTGACACTACCTTTTTAATTTCAATATTCAATTCAGGCACAGTTTTTATCTCAAGTGTTCTTGTGCAGGTATCACCTTTCCTAATAATACCAAAATTAATTTGTTTAGGGACAATATTAACCTCTTCAATCATCTCACCCATAATGGTTAATTTGTATTTGGGAATTTCGGGATCATTTGAGTTCACGATTACTGATTTAGTTACTTTACCGATATAATTTCCCGTATTAAATTTTATCTCTACCACCCCCTCTTCATCCTTGAAAAGTTTATTTTTTGACACTAAAGCTATCGTACATCCACACGACGAACTGACATTATTTATAAGCAATACACCAGATCCATAATTCCTAAATTTAAATCCGTGTTGCACTTTTTCACCAATGTAAATCCTACCAAAATCATAAATTTGTTCTCCAAAAACTATTTTAGGTTTTTTGACAAGGTTTTCTTCATTTTCATTTTTTATTCTCACTACTGCACTTACGCCGTAAGCGCTCACCACAGAAGCTACAAATAATATAACAATTATAATTAAAATTATCTTAATAGCTTTCATAAGCAACCCTTCCCCAGCAGGAGTTGGAGGCTTCTTTGTTTTCAAGCTTTGCTTGTGTCCATTGGGGTAGCCACCACATCACCAGACAGGAGTCCGGTGGTTTATGTGGCTGAAATAAACGGCAAATTTCAAATAGATACATTACTAAATCTGCCATATTATAACAACTTATTCATCTAAATAAAATCATATTGATCCCCATAAAACAGGAAGAGCTGGGTAGTGGGGGAAGCCCACGAGACCCAGCTCTTCATTTCATTACTTCTTGTTTTCCGTTACCTGAACCTATCTTGATTTCTCACAAGAACAAAGCCTA